>CAZHRJ010000022.1:0-30413 GCA_964534765.1 uncultured bacterium | reverse complement strand
GTCCCGAAGCCGCCAGGGCCGCATGGAGATCAGGGGGCCTATCTCCGCGCACATCGACTCCAGATCCTTGACCTTCAGCCTCCGATTCGGAATCACCAGATCCACCGCAAACCGACTGGAAGCCAGAACACGGCCCACGGTGTCGATAATTTCCCCGCGCGGCGCCAGCTGCGTGATCCGAATGATGCGGTTCTCCTCCGATTTCACCTCATAAAGCCGCCGGTCACGGATCTGGAGCTGATACAACCGCGCCAGAAAAAATCCCCATACCACTGTAAGCGCCAATACCCCATAGATGAGATTCGGCCCGATGGATCCGTGCCCCCGCCGATCCGCCGGGCCGCTTACCATTTCATCCGGCGCAGAACCGCCGATCCCAGGGGAAACAGCGCCACGGTCAGATAATAAGATGGATCCCACACGGCTCTCAGCGCAACCCCCATGTCCATTCCCGATTTCAAACTAAGCACGATCCCGAATCCCAACCGATCGATCAGCACCAGAATGACGCCGATCACAACGCTCATGGGAAATGAATGGACGTCCACCAGCCCGCACACGCGACGCACCGCCATAAAACTGATGACATGGGCCAGGCTGCCGCCCCATCTTTGATCCAGCAAATCCCCGGTAAGCGCCGGGATGAGGAATAAAAATCCAGACTTCCACGGATGCTCCGCCCGGCGGCCGGAGACCGCGCAGAGAAACGCGAGTAAGAATGAAAATTCCACGCGGATGACTCCCGACGGCGTCGATATCGAAAGCAGATGAAACACAACCTGAAGCGCCGTCGCCGCCAGTACGGCCGCCAGATAGCGGATCATCGCGGTGGTCCGGCGCGCTGCGCGTCCGCCGGGGCCGGCTCGGCGGGTTCCACGATCAAGACCACGACAAACCGAAGATCGTTGTATGCGCGAAGCGGGACAGGCGAAAAAGACTCGTCGACCGTGAAGGCGGACCCATCGGCCCGGGAAACCATGTACGCCGCCGGCAGACCCGGCAGAAACCGGCTCTCCGGGGATGTCAGGAGCCGGAGATTCGGCGATAACGATTTCATGAATTGGGGATGCATCGCGAAGTCCAGCATCAACCGTTCCATGCCGGCGCCAACGAGGAGTGCGACGCCCAGTGCCGGCGTGTCCGACCGGACAACGCCCACCCGGGATCGCGGATCGCTCAGAAGCATCACCTGCGCGATCGCGGGACGCGTCCCGGCCGATCGAACCACACGGCCAACCGCCGTCCATTCCGAAAGAACCGGCGCGATCACGGCGCTGCCCGCCGGCACCGCCTCCGCAAGTTGAACGTCCACACGCGCCTCCGTATGGCCAATACTCGTTCCAACCACCTCCCCATGCACGTACCGGTACCCGGGTCGCCTGGGAAGAAGGAACAGAGACCGGAGCGCGTCATTTTCCAGAACCTGGAGAGATTGAGCCCGCAGTTCCGCGCGCGCCAGATCCAGATCGATCCGGGCCGAATCACGTTCGATCCGGGTTTTTTCCAACTCAGCCCGAGTGGTCAGGAGGCCGCTCAAAAAAGAAAATTTCCCGGCGAGAATGCTTGCCTGGATCCGCAATCGGGTCTGTAGAAGTCCGGCATCCGGGACGGCCGGCGACCACAGGTAAACCAGAATGGCGATGACCAGAAGAACAAATTCAGAGGAGTGAATGCCCAGAATGGCTCCACTATGACGCGCAACGGGCCGCCTCGAATAACCCGATTCCCGACCCATCGAAGAAGCTCGCTTTCCCGACGCCGCCGGTTACAGCGGCCGAAAATTTCTCATTTCTTCCAGATACTTCCCGGCGCCCATGACCACGCAGGTGAGCGGATCCTCGGCAATGTGAACCGGCAGGCCGGTTTCCTTCGTCATGAGCTTGTCGATTCCCCTGAGCAGCGCGCCGCCGCCCGCCATCAGGATTCCCCGTTCCATGATGTCCGACGCCAGTTCCGGGGGCGTCTGTTCCAGCGTCTCCTTGACGGCGCCCACAATCGTGGCGATCGGTTCCGACAGCGCCTCCCGGATCTCCTCCGAACTGATGGTGATCGTTTTCGGCAGACCGCTGACCAGGTCCCGGCCGCGGATTTCCATGGTTGTCTCCTCATCCAGCGGAAACGCCGACCCGATCCGGATCTTGATGTCCTCCGCCGTCCGCTCACCGATCATCAGGTTATAGACTTTCTTGATATGCGACCCCACCGCCTCATCCAGCTCGTCACCGGCCACCCGCACGCTGGCCGACCGGACCATGCCGCCAAGGGAAATCACAGCAACTTCGGTCGTGCCGCCGCCGATATCGACCACCATGCTTCCGGATGGTTCCTGGACCGGCATGTTGGCGCCGATCGCCGCCGCCAGCGGCTCCTCAATCGTCAGCGCCTCCCGGGCGCCGGCCGCCAGGGCCGATTCGGTTACGGCGCGCTTTTCCACCTCCGTAATCCCGGACGGAACGCCGATCACAATTCTTGGAGAGACAAATGCGCTGCGGCGATTGTGAACTTTGTAAATGAAATGCCGGATCATTTTTTCCGCCACGTTGAAATTCGCAATCACTCCGTCCTTGAGCGGGCGGATGGCCTGAATGTGAGCGGGCGTCCGGCCCACCATTCGCTTCGCCTCCTCGCCCACCGCTTTCACATCACCCGTCTCCGTGTCGACCGCGACAACCGACGGCTCCCTTAGAACAATCCCCTGGCCCTTGACGTAGACCAGCGTGTTCGCAGTCCCCAGATCGATCCCCATGTCGCTCGACAAAAATCCCAGAATCGAATTCAATATCTTCATTTCTGATCTCCCTTCCTCAGCCGCCGGGCCGATTCCACGCCGGCTGTGGGTGTCTTCGATGACGGCGGTTTCAACTGTCGATCCAATTCCCTCACCAAATCGGCACGGCCCTCTTTCTCATAAATTTGTTTCAACAGCATCAGCGCATCCCGGTCACCCGGCCGCTTCTCCAGAATTCTCTTCGTCTGGACCCGCGCGCCCACCCAGTCCCTCGACGCCAGTTGGATGTCGGCCAGCGCCAGAAGCGCCGCGCGTTCCACAGGCGCCGGCAGCGGTGTCAGGGTCATTTTTCTGAGCCGGCCGAACGCCGACGCGGTGTCGCCCATCGCGCGCTCAGCCAGCGCCAGATTCAACACCAGCACCGGATCATCCGGCCGGCGCGCGCTCACCTTCAGATACTCCCGGCGAGCCTCCGATGCCGACCCCAGATACAGCAGCGCGTTGCCCAGCGCCACGTGATCCTCCAGATTTCCATTGCCGGCGGTCGCTCGGGCCAGATACCGGCTGGCCACATCGGCGTAGGATTCGGACAACCGAAGATACAACCGGCCCAGCCGTCCCGCGTCGGCCGCGTCGAGAGACTCCGGATCGATCGCCTCGGCTTTCCGGTATAACCCGATCGCCGTCGCGATGACCCGGTCGGTCGACCGGCGGTTCACCCCTATCTCATCGGCAAGTTCCCGGGCGATCTTCATGATCTCGGACGCATTCGAGGCGGCTTGCGCCGATCGGATCTCTTCGATGCCGACCGCGGGCGTTTGTCGGATACGGGCGCGCTCATCGGCCGAGGCGACGGAGACGAAAATCAATCCAATCCCAATCAGGAATCCCTTGACCATCGGTCCCACTGGTACCACAGCCGCTTTCTTTCTGCTATGCTCGACCCGCATGATCCACGCAGGAGCGGGAATGAGTCTTCGGACGGATCCCACTGAGGCCGCCGCGGAAGCGCTTGAAGAGGCGCTTGACCCCATGACCGATCAGTCCGTCGGTCTTGTCTTTCTCTTTGCCACCAGCCACCATTCGGCGGCGTTCCCCGATATTCTCAAATTCATCCGCGCGCGCACGTCGCCCAGGGCGCTGCTCGGCGCCACAGGCGCAGGCGTGATCGGCCCCCGGGGGGAATCGGAATTGAAACCGGCGCTGTCGATCCTGGCGGTGTCGGCCGAGGGTGTCACCACGAGCGCGACGATTCTTCCCAGGCTCGATGAAGAGGACGTGGTCGATGAACTTCGCGGCGAGATGCCCAGTCTCTTCAGGGAACGCGGAGTCCTGATCGCACTGGCGGAACCTCGTAGCCTCCATCCCGATTTTCTTACCCGGCTGTCCCTGTCCTGTTCCGAAATTCCCGTCATCGGCGCCGCCGCCGGCTGGTGTACGGCCGATCAACGCGCCATCATCGCCGCGGATGGCGACGTCGCCCACTCCGGCGCGGCCGTCCTGCATCTCGCCGGTTGTGTCGAACCCGTCATCGGCGTCGCCCAGGCGGTCATGCCGGATGGCGTTCCAAAACCGGTGACGAAAGCCATCGGCAATGTCATTTATGAAATCGATCACAACCCGGCATCGGAACTCCTCACCGCATTCGTCCAGATCCAGAAAGTCCAGTCCGAATCTGGCATCGATGCTTTCTGCGCCCTCGCCTCCTCTCCGCTCGATTTCTCCGCCGGCCGCTACGTCGTCCGCCAAATCCTCGCGCTCGATCCGGTCAAACGTTCCTTGACCGTCTCCGACAATATTCTGGTCGGCCAGTACCTCTGTTTCGGAATTCGTACCCCGAAAGGTTCCCGCAGAAGTTTTCGCCAGATGCTCGAACGTCAAAGCGCCACGCTGACCAACCGCGTTCCCAGAGCCGCTGTACTCTTTAACTGCTGCGCTCGCGGCCAGTCTCTCTACGGACGCCCTCACGTCGATCTCGACGCGTTCCGCGAATTCTTCCCCGACCTGCCCGTCACCGGCCTCTTTGGATTCGCTGAAATCGGGCCGGTTCACTGGGAGAGAAAAAAAGTCCGATCGGCCGTACTCAATCACACCGCCGTCCTCGCGCTTCTTACCGAACCGATGGAAGCCATCAACGCGCCATAATCAACAGCCTAACACAGTGACTCCTAGCTCCTTGAAAAAAAAATCGGTGAAAACTTAAAATAATGCTTGCGTGGAAAACAGGAGCCTGATATAAGAGCGTCGGTCGTAAGTTCTTATATATCAATGTGTAGAATATGTTATTAAAGCTGTGGAGAACATCTGGATAAGGTTCGAATGGAAGTCGGTATAGATTGTGGAGAATTTAGTTGAAACTGTGGAAAACAGAGATTTTTGGGTTTGGATGAGGGGGATTCATGTCGGTACAAGTTGTTGATGAAGCTAAGTTTTGGAGTTATCTCCGAACGGTGCTCCCGGAACATCTTTTTGAGACGTGGCTGAAGGGAACTCGAATTAGTCAGGAGTCTGACGGCCGGTGTCTGCTCGAAGTTCCAAACGCGATCTATCGGCGGAGGCTCAGTGAGTATGTGCCGGCCATCGAAGAGGCGCTGGAGTTGCAATTGGGGTCGGAGGTGAGGTTGGAGATTCGAGTTTTGAAATCAAGCACGGCGGAGGACAGCGACACGACGTTGGCCGGGCAGTCCAGTCAGGCGGAACATCCGGTGTTTGAGTTCGCTGGAAGCAACCTCAACCCCAAGTACACCTTTGAGAATTTTGTCGTCGGCAAAAGCAACCAGTTCGCCCATGCCGCGGCCCTGGCCGTGGCCGAATCTCCGGGTGAAATCTACAACCCCCTCTTCATGTACGGCGGCGTTGGACTTGGCAAAACCCATCTCATGCACGCCATCGGTCACTACATCAAACGGCGATCGCCTCAGTCCATCGTCACGTACCTGTCCTCTGAACAATTCACCAACGAGTATGTCGCGTCCCTCAGAAACAGGAGCACAACCGCGTTCCGGTACAAGTATCGGAACATGGATATTCTTCTGCTCGATGACGTCCAGTTCATCTCCGGCAAGGACGCCGTCCAACAGGAAATCTTCCACACGTTTAACGAACTCCACGGCGCCCGTAAACACGTCATCCTGTCCTCGGACCGGCCGCCCAAGGACATTCCGGAAATCGAAGAGCGATTGAGAAACCGGTTCGAGTGGGGGCTTATTGTCGACATTCAGTCTCCCGATTACGAAACACGGATTGCCATCCTCATCGATAAATGCCAGAGGGAAAACCTCATCGTCCGCAAAGACGTACTCGAATTCATCGCTGAAAACGTCCAGACCAATATCCGGGAACTCGAAGGGTGTCTCACGCGGGTCGACGCCTACAGCAAAGTCATGAAACAGGAAATGACCGCTGATCTGGCGCGCGAGTTTTTGCGGGACATCGTGGTCCGGAGGCGCGCCATTCTCACACCTGAAAACATCGCCTCACGCGTCGCCACGTATTTCAAAGTCTCTCCGGAGGAAATGCGGTCCAAACGCCGCACACAGAATATCGTCTTCCCGCGCATGATCGCCATGTACCTCATCCGACGCTTCACCGATTATTCCCTCCAATCCATCGGAGATCTCTTCGGCAGCCGCGACCACACCACCGTGCTTCACGCCATCGATAGAATCGAAACCGAATCCGCAAAAAATCCTCAGACCATGAAAACACTCGATCATTTGATGAAAGAGATGGGTGTGGCCTGATGGCGTATAATTCTCTGGATTGCGGTGAACTGCCGTGAGGATAACAAGTGGATTGGGGATTGTCTGGCTATCCGTCAACACCTTTGCATTTTTGGAACCTCCTGATCGGATAGGCCTTTCATGATTTCCCACTTATTCACCGCGCCTGATAGTACTGATATCTTTATAGAGCTTAGAACCACTATTATGGAATGGCCCCGGAAGGCCACCGACTTTCCCGCTTTCAAAAATCAGGGGAAGAATAATTCATCAAGGAGCATCCATCCATGAAGGCACAGTTCAGCAAGGAAGCGCTGGCGCATGCGCTTCAGAAAGTCCGCGGGGCAATCGATGAACAAACGCCGCTGCCGATTCTCACAAATGTGCTGATTGAGGCCAAAGACGGAAAGAGCCGCCTCACCGGAACGAACCTGGATCTTCGCGTGACCGTTACCTTGAACGGATCCGTCAGCGAAAAGGGTGACCTCGCGGTTCCGGCCAAAACCCTTGGCGACCTCGTCAGCCGCCTGGCTGACCCGGAAGGATCCCTGGTGCTGTCGGGCGACGCACAGAAAGGCCAGATTCATGTGGCGGCGGTGGGAAAACAGAAATTTTCCGGAAACCTCCCGGCTCTCTCCAGGGACGATTTTCCGAAAGCGGCCAAATTGGAAGGCGAGATCAAATTATCTGTCCCGGCTCAATCGCTCCTCCAGGGCCTTCGTCGCACGGCTGTTGCGGCCGCCAAGGAGGATGGCCGGCGGTATCTCACCGGAGTGCTGTTTGATCTGGACGGAGGCGATCTAAAACTGGTGGCAACCGACAGCCACCGGCTGGCATTTGTGAAAATTCCGGTTGAGGGCAAATTTCAGAAAAAAGAGTTCCTGGTGCCGATCCGGTCCGCGCTGGAACTCATTCGATGTCTCCCAGCCGACGACTCCGCTGTCCTCCTGACTCTGACCGATCGGGTCGGGGTGTTCAGTACCGAGGGCCTGACGCTTCAGACGCAGCTCATTGCCGAGAAATTCCCGAACTATGAGCAGGTGATCCCGCGCGAATTTGAGACGGACTTTCGACTCGATGCCACCCAGCTGACACAGGCTCTCAGGCTCGTCTCCGTTTTTACCGACAGCCAGAACCCGCGCGTGACGTTCAAACTCGACTCGGGCGCCGCTCTGAAAATTTCCGCTGTTTCTCAGGACCGGGGAAGCGGGGATGCCACGGTCGAGGTCAAATACGCCGGCAGTCCGATGGAACTGGCGTTCAACGGGGCCTATTGCATGGACGCCATCTCCCAGATTTCCACGCCGGAGGTCCAGGTTCGGATCATCACGGCCAAGAACCCGTGTGTTTTTCGAAGTCCGGATGATAATTCGCATCTGCATGTGATCATGCCGATGCGAATGTGACCGCCCGATCCGTCTGCTTTTTTTTTCCGCGCCCGCGTGAGTTTTGCCCGCCTCTCTCTGAATAACTACAGAGGATTTTCATCCGCTGAGTTTGACTTCGCCCATTCCGGCGTCACTCTGATCACCGGAATGAACGGGTCCGGAAAATCAACGATCCTCGAGGCGGTCTATCTCCTGTGCCTTGGTCGTACTCCGCGGGATGTCCGGTTCTCGTCTCTGGTGCACAAGTCGGCCGGCGTTTCCTTTTTTCGAGTCGAAGGGGCCAGGTCCGGTGGCGCTCCGGGTCGATCGGTATCATTTTTGTCGGGGTCGGCGGTCGTTTACCATGAGGGTGATCGCGTCATACGGCGATCGGAACTGATCGGCCGGCCGCCGGTTGTTCTGTTTTCGACGAACGAGATGGATCTCATCACCGGCGTCCCGGCCGGCCGGCGAAAATTTATGGACCGGATTCTCTCCCAGGGGCATCCTGACTATCTGTCCAGATTGAAACGCTATACACGCACCCTGGAGGAACGAAACGCACTCTTAAAATCGGCTTCAACGGCTCCGCCCGATCTGGGATCTCTTATGGCGCTCGATGAGGCGCTGGCTCAGGATGGAAACTACCTGATATCGGATCGGCGGGAATTTCTGGCGGATCTGGTGGATCGGTTGCCGTCTCAGTTGGACCGTCTGGGAGCCGGCTCTCTGTCGGCGCGCATCCGGGTGGAAACCCTGGAGACAGCAAGGGGAAATCTCCTTGGGGCGTTGATCGATCACCGAAGCCAGGATCTTGCCGCGGGGCATACGACCGTCGGCCCTCACCGGGATGATCTGTTGTTTCTGGACACCATCGCCGGATTTGCATCGCCTCTGCCCGCGTCGGATACGCTTTCGCAGGGAGAAATTAGGATTCTAGCCCTGGCCTTGAAATGGATCGAAGCCGACCGGCTGGCCGGCCGGAAAAATTCAGAGAATGATCCGCCCATCCTGCTGCTCGACGATCTCTTTTCAGAATTGGACTCACTCCGCCGCCGCACGGTCGCTTCGTATCTCCTCGACTATCCGGGCCAGATTCTGCTGACCTCGTGCGAGGACCTTCCTCAGGATCTCGTTACCGGAGTTCGCATGAGAGTGGAGATTTCCTGAAGCGGTATGGCAAACGTCCTCGACGGGATTTGAACCCGTGTTACCGCCGTGAAAGGGCGGTGTCCTGGGCCCCTAGACGACGAGGACAATCATGACCCGGACAGGCGCACACACCCGGTGACTCCTACTATATTTTGGCGTGATGTGTAAGACACCTGACGGTTGTTTTGTAAGGGGTAGGACAACAGGGGAAATATTTACCACTAATGAACACGAATCAACACGAACAAAAACATTCTCTCTATAGGTAGACCATTCGTGGCCATTCGTGTGCATTTGTGGTAACTGATTTTAGGATCCTCATCCTCTGCGTCTCTGCGTTGAAGCCCACCTTCCCCGCCGAATTTCTTGTATTTACATCCGGTCGGGAGCGCTGATGCCCAGCATGGTCAGGGCCGAGTGGAGGATCCTTTTGACCACCCCGCATAGCTTCAGGCGGCCAAGCGTCCCGGCCGGGTCGGCCGAGTCGACGACACGGACTTCCGTGTAATACACATGAAATGATTCCGCCAGCTCCCGCAAATAGATCAACAGTCCAATCACTTCCAATTCCTGAAGACAATTTTCAATTACATTTCCCAGCGATAAAATCTTCTTGGCCAGAACCTGCGCCGCCGGATTTGACAGATCCACCGCGGCCTGATTAATGTCTTCCTGCTGGAATCCCTGATCCGCCGCCGTCCGGAAAATGCCGGCCAACCGGGCATGCGCGTACTGAACGTAATAGACCGGATTTTCCTGGGACTCCTTCTTGGCCAATTCGAGGTCGAACTCCAGATGCGTATCGGCTTTTCGCGAGAGAAAGAAAAACCGGCAGACATCCGGGCCGACATCATCCAGAAGCTCGTCCAGCGTGATGTATTCCGCCCGGCGTGTCGACATCTTGACGGGCAACCCTTCGCGTACCAGAGTCACGAACTGGTAAATGATCCCGCGAATCGATTCGGTGGAATGGCCAAGAGACTTCAATATGGCCAGGACTTCCCGGTGCTCATCGATGTGGTCCGCGCCCAGCACGTCGACGATCAGGTTGTAATTGCGGTGGAGCTTGTCAATGTGATAGGCGACATCCGGAAGACGATAGGTCGGCTCGCCGTTGGTCTTGACCAGGACCGGATCCTTCGGCAGACCACAGTCTTCTCCACGGAAAAAAACGGCGCCGTCTTTCTCAAACGCCAGCCCCTGCCGCTTCAATTCCTCCAGCACTCCATGGACGGACCCGCTGTCATAGAGCCGATCCTCATTGAAATAGAGGTCAAACGAAATCTGCAGCCGGTCGAGCGTCGCGCGGATCATTTGAAACATACAGCCCTCCGCTTGTCGCTGAAAAAACGTCAGGTCGGCATCCGCGTGATCCTTGCCTTCCTTCTCCAGAACGTTCCGGGCGATATCGATCAGGTAGTCTCCGATATATCCCTCTTCCGGAAATTCCACGGGCCGGCCCAGCAGTTCCAGATACCTGGCCCGAAGAGACTCTCCAAGGATTTTCATCTGCCGGCCGGCGTTGTTGAAATAATATTCCCGGACCACCCGGTGCCCGACGGCTTGAAACAGGCGCGCGAGCGAATCTCCAAGACAGGCGTTCCGGCCATGGCCGACCGTCAGGGGGCCTGTCGGGTTCGCGGAAACAAATTCGACGTTGACATCCAGGATCGGATCGGCCCGATACACCTCAAATAGGGATTCCCGGTCTCCGCCGCTCCCCTCGGCGAGGATTTCCAGAAGCTCCGATAGAAAAACATTCGAGAGAAACAAATTCACAAATCCCGGCGCCGCCGCCTCCACCTGCGAAAAATGCTCGCGGCCTCGCAGAGACTCGGCCAATTCCGCGGCAATGGCCATCGGCGCTCGGCCGAGCTCTTTGGCGGATTTCAACGGAAAATTCAGAGCGTAGTCGCCGTGGGATGGATCCCGGGGTAACGTGATGTCGACGCCGGCCCCGACGTCGCCGAACCGTTCCCGGACCACCTGGGTCAGTTCGTTCTTGAGAAGGCGCCGGAGATACACCTGGGTGCCGCGATTCGAATGACTTCAGTCGCTGGACGCGGCGGCGCCGGGCTCCGCCATCTGACCGTATATCTCTCGAAGAAATCGAATGAACGGCTGGACCTCGTATTCGAGCAGGTCCCGCATGAGTACGGTGTCCCCGGACCGGATGGACTCGGACAGCTCTTTCAAGACGTCTGAAAACGGAGGGATTTTATCCGCGAGCGTTTCCTCATTGACTGTCAGCGCTTCATACCGGATCCGGCCCAAACCACGCAATTGCTGCAAAAATCCCATGGCTTCCTGAAGGACCTGGATCCGGCTTTGAAACTGATCGAGCGATTTCGCGATTTTGCCCGCATAGAGGTCGTTGATGATCGAATGGACATCCTGTTCGAGCAGGCCAAGGGCATCAAGATGAGTTCGGGTCTGCGCTCGAATCTCATCGGTCGAACCTATCTCGTTTTGCTGTGCCGCGTATCGATGGAGAAGGCTTTCGAGGAATTTAAGCCAGTCGGTGAGGGTCAGTTCCAATTCCTCAAAATCCCCTTTCAGGGATTCCTGGTCTTTGCCGTCCACGATCCTGGTTTTCAGCCGCTGGACTTCCTGGATCATCTGTGTGCCGCTTCGGATGTCGTACCTGGCTTGGTCCAGTTTCAAATCCAGCACCCGGCCGGATGTTTCGATCACGGTTAGAATGTAATCGAGCCCGTCCAGAATGTTTCGCCTGACTGAATCAAATCCATCTTTCCGGGAGATGGCGTGGACATTGCGAAGGACCGCGAGCATTTCGCCGGTGTAGTCGCCGATGTCGCCGATGCTGGCAATGGCGTAGTCCCGGAGCGGCAGGGAAGAGATTTCCAGTTTTTGAATCCGGCTCATATCCGGATTAACATTGTCCCAGGATGGAATGTCCTCCCCGTCCACACGGACGTCCGTGATGATCTCCTCCCGGCTGCCCAGGAGTCTATTGATTTCAGAAATAAGTTGTGAAAAATTCGCCGACAGGGACAGGCTCGTCTCTTTGAGGACCTGCCCGTTAATGAAGATCTCCATCCGACAATTCCCCCTCCATTCCCCCATTGAAAATCAAGCCGCCCGACCCTGTCAATGGGAAGTAAAAAGGGCCGGCGGCTGACAGGGCTGCCGGCGCATCCGGAAAGACTAAGGGCGAGCGGAGCAGGAAACCCATTCGGAGGTTCCGTCCGAGAATTGTTCTTTTTTCCAGACCGGCAGATCGGTCTTGATGGATTCGATCATTTCCCGGAGCGCCGAAAATCCGGCTTCCCGGTGTGGCGCTGATACCGCGATCCCGACCGAGATGTCCCCGACGGGAAGTTCTCCCAATCGGTGCTCCACCGCCACCCGTACGCCGTGGCGGTCCGCCACCCGGCCGGCGATTTTCTCCAATACCTGCCGGGCCATCGGTTCATGGCCCTCATAGAGGATCCCGGTGACGTGCCGACCGGTCCCCTGGTCGCGCCGGACCGTTCCGGCGAAGGTCAACACAGCGCCGGCATCCTCGCCTGTGAGTCGCTCCGCCAGACTGTCCATCCGGATGGGATCGCGGCTGATCCGGGCATGAGGGCGGCAAAGCGGCTGGGCCCCTCCGGAAACGGGCGGAATGACACCGACTTCGGTTCCCTCCGACAGAGTCGATTGCGGATCTCCATACTCGGCATTGACGGAAAACCGGCAGACCGACAGGATAGGCGCCGCGTTCGGATACCGGAGGATCAACTGAACTTGAAGGTCGGCGATTGTGGATCCGTCGGGCAAATCGACGGTCAGGCGCGGCAGCCCGATCTTTTCACGGATGTGGGCGAACAACAAAAGGGTGATCTGCATGGGATGGCGCGGAGGGTGCTCGGGGGAAGGGCGGCCGTTCGGCCGCGGTCAGGCGTCCCCGTCCGCCCCGATGGCCTCCACCGGACAACCCTCCATGGCCTCCCGGCACTGGGTTTCCTCCTGGGGTGATTCAGGTTGTTTGAATACAAACGAGTATCCGCCGTCATCGTTGCGCTTGAAATTCGCCGGCGCGGTCTCGCGACAGAGATCGCAGTCGATGCATTCCGTGTCGACATAAAATTTCCCGGTTATGCTGCCGGCGTGTTTCTTGTCTTTACTGGCCACAATGAATCTCCTTTTTTGTCCAACCGCCACAACGCTATCTAACGGTCAAATTCCGATCAAGCGCCTCGGACGTGATTCAGAATGTCCGGCCGGTCAGTCGTCAAGCCGTCAACACCCAGATCGATCAAATCCCGCATCCTGGCCGGGTCATTGATGGTCCAAACCTGAACGGCCCTCCCCTGGGCGTGGGCCGCCTGAATAAATCCACGCGTCACCACCCGCAACCCACCGCGCTCGTCGCCTTTGGCGTAGACGGGAACTTGAAAGACGGTCCCGGGCGATCTGAAAAAGAAGGCGAGGTGCATTTTGGCCAGAAAATAAAACCACCGGACCTCCGGCCGGGAGAAATTCGTCGCCAGATCGGGCATCTCCTTTCGGATGCGCGCCAGGGGTGGATGATCCTCCGCCGCCACGATGATCCTCTCCGGGCTGTTTCGACGAAGGATCGACATGAGATTGGGCAGAAAAAACGCGTGAGGCGACGATTTGATCTCAACGGTGAATCCCACATCCGGAAACCGCGACAACACTTCCTCCAGACTCGGCACGGTGATGCCCCGGCCCCGGAACGGGAACGCCGGGGGCGAGAACTGCCAGCCGGCGTCCAGATTCCGAAGGTCCGCGAACCGCATGCCGGCAAGATTCCCCCGGCCGTTGGTTGTCCGGTCGACGGCCGGATCGTGGAAAACGACAATCTCTCCGTCAGCGGTCGACTGGACATCCAGTTCGATCAGATCGACTCCGCAGTCAACCGCCTTTTGAAAACTGACCATGGTATTTTCCGGCGCCAGATGCGCCGCCCCACGGTGTCCGGTGCGAAGGAACCGCCCTGGCCGGAGGATATCTCGAATTGGGATCATCGAATGAGGTCTACCATAGACCGATCTTTTTTTTTATGCGGGGATAAGCTAGAAAAATTGTCGATGAGAGTGGGGAAAGGGCCGGTTGTTCTGACGGCCAAAGACCGCAGGGCGCTGGAGGCCTGGGTGGATCGGCCTGGCGTACCGCTTCGACAGATGATTCGCGCCTGGATTGTTCTGCTATCCGCCGCCGGCCATTCGACGGAACAGGTCTGTTCCCGGCTTGGGGTGTCCCATTCCACGGTCCTCCATTGGAAGAACCGGTTTGTGGAAGGAGGATTCGACTCCATCTCAGACGACAGGAAAATAGCCAAACCCCGGCATAGCGACGAGGAGATTCGGAAGATCATTGAGGCGACGCGAAAACAGTTTCCGGCAAATGCCCGTCGATGGTCGATCCGGAATATGGCCAAACTCATGGGGGTCAGCCGCAGCACGGTACAGCGGATCTGGAAAGCCCATGGACTGAAACCGCACGAGGAGGCGCCTGCCCTGTCGGATCAGGAGGCATTTTATGCCAGTTGCCGGGAAGTGGCCGGTCTCTACATTGAATCTTCACAGGTCTACGCGGTCGCTCTCCTGCCCGCGCCGGTTCATGCCGAACCGGTGATCCAGGATCAGGCCGAGGCTCTTCGCCGAAAAATCAAACGCGCCCGCCGGCCGGCGCCGCCGGCGCCGCCGCGCCTCGCGTACCATCCCGACTGGATTCAGGATATCTACCGCGCAGCGTGCGGCGGCCGCGCGCCTCTGACCCGACCGGACCCCAATATGCTCGATTTTTTAAGGTGGATTGACCGATATACCCCGCCCCGCCTCTTTGTTCATCTGTTGGTGCCACGGCTCTGCGCGGAATTGTATCCGCACTACTTCCGCTGGTTGAAACGGCATCCGAGATTTCAGCCGCACTTTATTTCAAAGGAACAGTCGGCCCGCCGGTTTTTGAGCGAGTGGTATGAGAGAACCTGCCGGACGGCAAGTCTGCCCGAACAGAATTCACCGGCCTTTGACGCGGTCGCCGATCTGGAAAAATCGATGCGGGAATATCTCGATGCTCAAGCGGTTCCGGGAACGCTGCTGAAATCAATTCCGCTATCGAAACCCTTCTGCTGGGTCCGGCCGGACCGCAATTACCTGACGGACGAAAAACAGCTCGAACTGAACTTCATATCGGCCTATTGATGTCCGTATAAATAATGGGAGTTGATCTTTGAGCTATCAGCCGTCAGCTTGCAGATTATCGGCTGACATCTGATAGCTCTCACTATCCCTATTTTTTGTCCGGCTCGGAGTCTTTGGATTCTTCCTCCGCCTCTTCCGAAACCACTCGCGCCACGTCGCTTAGGGAATCCTGCGGGCTCAGATGAATCAGTCGTACGCCTTGTGTGTTTCGGCCGCACTCGCGGATCTCTTTTACCCGGATACGCATCACAACGCCCTTTTTGGTGATCAGCAGAAGCTCGTCCTTGTCGGACACCTCCACCACATGGTTGACTTTGCCGTTCCGGTCCGTGGCTTTCATGCTGATAATTCCTTTGCCCCCACGGGACTGAATGCGATATTCATCCAGGGGCGTGCGCTTCCCGTATCCCTTGTCGGTCACGGTGAGAAGATTCGCGCCCTTGTTCGCAAGGGCCATGGCCACGACCGAATCATTTTTTTCGAGCCGGATACCCCGGACTCCGCCCGCGGACCGGCCCATGACCCGGACGTCGTTTTCGTGAAAACGGATGGCGATGCCCTCGCGGGTGGAGAGGATGATCTCAGAATTGCCGGACGTGAGTTTGACGCCGATGAGGGAGTCCTTGTCATCCAGCGTGATCGCCCGGATTCCGCCGACTCGGGGATTGGAAAATTCAGGCAGCGCGACCCGCTTGATCGTTCCCATTCGGGTCGCCATGAACACGTAGGATCCCTCTGAAAATTCCTTCACCGGAACAAACGCTGTGATCCGCTCGTCCCCTCCGACGGCCAGGCAGTTGGCCAGGGCTTTCCCCCGGCTGGTCCTGGATCCCTCCGGGATGTCGTACACTTTCAGCCAGAGACATTTTCCCTGATCCGTAAAAAACAGAATGTAATTGTGCGTGGATGCGATGAACAGGTGTTCAACCGCGTCCTCTTCCTTGGTCTTCATCCCGGTCACGCCGTGCCCTCCACGCCTCTGCCGACGGTAACTCGTCACGGGCATCCGTTTGATGTAGCCGTCGTGCGAGATGGTGACGACGACGTCCTCTTCGGCGATCAGGTCCTCCACCGAGAAATCTTCCGCTTTTTTGATGATCTCCGTCCGCCGGTCGTCCCCGAATAGTTTTTTGATTTCCTCCAGTTCCTCCCTGATGACGCCCAGCAGCCTCTTCTCGCTCGCCAAAATCGCCTTCAAATCCTTGATCCGCTCCTTTAATGCCTTGAGTTCCTCCTCGATCTTTTCGACCTCCAGGCCGGTCAACCGCTTGAGGGTCATGTCCAAAATCGCCTGGGCCTGTACGTCTGTCAGTTTGAATCGTCTGGTCAGTTTTTTCCGCGCGTCGTCCGTATCCTTGGATTTTTTGATGATGTTGACCACTTCGGTGATATGCGCGATCGCGATCTTGAGGCCCTCCAGAATGTGGGCCCGCTCCTCGGCCTTCCGGAGCTCGAATTTGCATCGGCGGGTGATGACGTCTTTTCGGAACTGGATGAAATGCTCGATGATTTTTTTCAGATTCAATACTTGCGGCTGATTGTCGACGAGACAGAGGAGGATGGCGCCGAACGTGATCTGAAGCTGGGTGTGCTTGTACAGGTTGTTCAGGATGACCTGTGGAGTCTCGCCTTTTTTGAGCTCGATCACCAGCCGGATCCCGTCCCGGTCGGACTCGTCCCGCATGGCCGAAATTCCCTTCAGCTTTTCCTCCCGGACCAGCGCGGCTATTTTTTCGATCAAGGGCGTCTTGGATACCTGGAACGGCATTTCCGTCACCACAATCGCGTCTTTGCCGTTCCGCAACCGCTCGATGACCGCCCTGGCCCGGACGGTAAATTTTCCCCGGCCGCCCTCGTACATCTCCGCCAGTCCCTCCGATCCATAGATCACTCCACCGGTCGGAAAATCTGGGCCTTTGACGTGTTTCATCAGATCCCTGGAGCTGAGTTCCGGATTGTCGATCAGGGCGCCGACCGCGTCGATGGTCTCGCGCAAATTGTGCGGGGGAATGTTGGTGGCCATGCCGACCGCGATGCCGGCCGATCCGTTGACCAGCATGTTGGGCAGCCGGGTGGGCAGGATGAGGGGCTCCTTGAGGGTATCGTCGAAGTTCGGACCGAAATCGGTTGTCTCCTTGTCGATATCACTCAAATAAAAATCAGTGACATGCTCCAGCCGGCATTCGGTGTATCGATACGCGGCCGGCGGATCGCCGTCAATCGACCCGAAATTCCCCTGCCCGTCGACCAGCGGATATCGCATGACCCAGTCCTGGGCCATCCGAACCAGCGTGTCGTAGACGGCCGTATCTCCGTGCGGATGATATCGTTTCAGGACCTCGCCGACCACACCGGCACATTTGGTATAGCGTTTGGTGTGGTGCAGCGCCAGATCGTGGTACATGGCGTACAGGATCCGGCGATGAACGGGTTTGAACCCGTCCCGCACGTCGGGCAGCGCCCGCCCGACGATGACGCTCATGGCGTAATTGATGTAGGAGGTCTTGAGCTGATCCTCGAAGTAAGCTTCCTCAACCCGCTGCTGGACGTCGGTCGGCATGTCAGGCGGCCTTTATTTCAAACATCGAGGTTCGTGACTTCCTTCGAGTTTTCCTGGATGAAAATCCTCCGAGGCTCGACTTCGTTCCCCATCAATATCGACATGATCTCCTCCGCCTGAACTTCATCCTCCAGAAGCACCTTGAGCAGCACCCGGCGGTTGGGGTCCATGGTTGTCTCCCAGAGCTGATCCGGATTCATTTCGCCTAGTCCCTTGTACCGCTGAATATAGAGATTCTTTTCCTTGAGCCGCTTCTTGATCTTGTCCAGCTCGGCATCGTCATAGGCGTATTCTATTTTACCTTCGTATTTGACGGCATAGAGCGGCGGCTGCGCGATGTAGATGTGCCCTTTTTCCACCAGGGGGCGCATGTAGCGGTAAAAGAGGGTCAAGAGCAGCGTGCGGATGTGCGCGCCGTCGACGTCGGCGTCGGTCATGATGATGACACGATGATACCGGAGTTTTTCCAGATTCATCCCGCCGTTTCCCTCCTCGTCTTCCTTGGACGCCTCCATCCCAACGCCGGCACCCAGCGCGGTGACGATGGTCCGGATTTCCTCATTGCCGAGGATTTTGTCCAAGCGGGCCTTTTCGACGTTGAGGATTTTTCCGCGAAGCGGCAGAATGGCCTGATTCTGGCGGTCCCGGCCCTGTTTGGCTGATCCGCCGGCGGAGTCGCCCTCGACTAGAAATATCTCGCAGAGTTTGGGATCGTCGATGGAACAATCGGAGAGTTTTCCCGGGAGGGTCGATATGTCGAGCGCGTTTTTTTTGCGGGTGAGTTCCTTGGCTTTCTTCGCCGCCATCCGGGCCTGGGATGCGGTGATGGCTTTTCCGCATATCCTCCGGGCAATGGGCGGATTCTCCTCGAAATAGGTCGATAAAGCCTCCGCGCAGACGCTCTCGCAAACACTCTTGACCTCGCTGTTCCCTAGCTTGGTTTTCGTCTGGCCCTCAAATTGCGGTTCGGGAAGCAGCACATGGATCACGCCATAGAGACCTTCACGCGTGTCCTCACCCTCCAGCGGCGGATCCTTTTCCTTCAGGAGATCGTTTTTTCTGGCGTAGTCGTTGATGACGCGCGTGAATGCCCCGCGCACGCCCGTCAGATGCGTCCCGCCCTCGTGAGTATTGATGTTGTTGGCGAATGAAAACAGCGTCTCGACATAGGTGTCGGTGTACTGAAACGCTCCCTCGATCTTTAACCCGCCCTTCTCCTTGACCAACGTGATCGGTTTGGGATGGAGTGGAGTCTTGTTCGCCGTCATGTCCTTGACGAACTGCGCCAGTCCGCCGTCAAATTTGTAGGTTTCGTTGAACTTTTCCTTTTCGTGGATCAGCGTGAGCGCCAGGCCTGCGTTGAGATACGCCAGCTCTCTCATCCGTGACCGGAGAATGTCGACCTTATACTCGATTTCCTTGAAAATCTCCGTGTCGGCGTAAAACCGGACGGTTGTGCCGGTCTCCTTCTCCCTGCCCTTGGGAAGAATCCCCTTGGTCTGAACGTCTCCGGCCGGCTTGCCGCGCTTGTATTTTTGATAATAGATTTTTCCGTCCCGCCGGACTTCGACCTCAAGCCATTCCGAAAGGGCGTTGACGACGGACACGCCGACGCCATGGAGCCCGCCGGATACCTTGTAGGAATCCCGGTCGAATTTGCCTCCGGCGTGAAGCACGGTCAGAACGACTTCGAGCGCGCTTTTCCCCTTGAATTTTTTGTGTTTCTCAACCGGAATCCCGCGCCCGTCGTCAACCACTTCAACCACCTGGTCTTTCGCGACGGTGACGGTGATGGTCTTGCAGTGCCCGGCCATCGCCTCATCAACACTGTTGTCCAAAACTTCGTAGACCAGATGATGCAGACCACGCGAACTGGTGGTCCCGATGTACATGGCGGGCCGCCGCCGAACCGCCTCCAGGCCCTCAAGGACTTGAATGCTGTCGGCGCCGTAATCGGCCGAGCCGCTCTTGGTGGCCTTGGCCGCCTCCGCCGGCTCCTCTTTGACGGCCGCGTGCTTCTCCGTTTTTTTTCTCGCCGCCGGTTTGGACTTGAGCTTCCTGGACATACCAACTCTTTTCCGGATTCCCCACTCATTCGCCCGCCTGATGGCAGACCATGCAGTATAGCATGGATTGGGGATGGGTCAATTGGCCGTTAGACCGCCGTTTGACTCGAGCCCCGTTCGGTGCGACCATCCGGGGATGATGTGGGTTTGGATTTTGGGGTTTGTTGTCTGTGTGAGCCATTTTGCTGAGGCCGCGTCCGCGGACACGCATCCCGCGTCATCTCAGGCGGTGCGGGTGGTTCTGGCTTCGGATGCCCGTCTACCGCGAGTGTCGGACACGGTGATCAAAGAGGCTCTGGATATCGCGGCGAACTGGATCGAAGTCTGGTACAAAAAGCGGATTCGATTTCAGATCGTGGGGGATACGCCGATTGACGACTATCATCGATCCCACTTTGTCCGGACACCCATCCCGGACAAGTGGAGGCCCTATGCCTATGCCCTGGATGGGACCGACACGGTCCTCCGGTTTCTGCCCCAGCAGGCCAATGTCCTTAAGAGTCAATCGCTGGCCGCTCTGAAAGAATATGTTCCGGTTTCACTGCGGACTCTGGTCACGACCCCGGACGAGGCGGCGCGGAATTTCCTTTTGCTCTATGACCGGCAGCTGTCCGTCTGGAAAAGCCTTCGGACGGCCGGCGGCGCCGCGTATTTTGACACTCGGTATCCACAGAAACACAGCTACTGGCACTGGGAACGGGCATTTGAATCGATTCTTCCGGATCAGGTGACGGATCATCTCATCATCACCAACGTGATGATTCTCGACGACGCCCTCAATGACGCCCCGCCTCACAGCTTGATTCGCGGCGGCATCCTCAACGGCATGGCCGAGGAGGAATCCCCGCAGGCGGTGGTGTCGACATTCCCCATCTTTACCGACGTTCCCGCGCTCGATCATCTCCGCGATACCGACCGGCCCAGCCCCAAGGAGCGGCTGCTCGCGCTGGCTCATATCATCGGCCACGAGTTCGGCGCGCATGTGATTCAGGGGTACAGGGATGTTTACGATCATGCGGCGTGTCTGTCCGTGCCGACGTCCGGCCTGGCCTACGCGTCAACCCTCCGCCGGCTGTTTTCCGGGCCCCCCTGTGCCCTGCCCCATCCTCTCCTTGACCGCCGAACGCTTCTGGCCGACCGATACGAAAGCCTGACGTACCGGTATCTGGAGGCGAAGCAGTATGCGGAGGCGAGAGAAACAGTGAGGCGGGCGCTGGAGCTGGACCCGAACCGGCCGCTGCTGAAGATGGTTCAAAGACAGATCCGCTTAAAATAGTCACTCCCGCTCCAGCCCACATCCCTTCTTGACTTCCGAAGCGGCGTCTGGTCATATCGTAGGTATAGGGGTTTTGAATCGGGATTCGTCCAACTCCAAGGGAGGAAAAATCATGAATCGGTTGTTGATGGTTCTGGCTGTCCTGATCCTTTCCGTCGGTCTCATGGCGCCGGCATTCTCGGAAGATGGGGGGAAAAAATCCTCGTCGGAGAGGTCGTCGAAGGGTGAAAAAAAGAAACGCAAGAAGGCTCACAGCGGGAAAATCACGGCGGTGAACGTGGAAAAAGGAACCGTGACGATCGAAAAGGGATCTAAAGACAAGAAGAAATCAAAAACATTTTCCCTGCCGAAAAACGTCAAGATCAAGGTCAACAAGAAAGAGGGAACGCTTGCCGATGTCAAAATTGGCATGACCGGGTCCGTCAAATTTGAAAGCGACAACACGACCATCTCCGGATTCAGCGCGCACGACTACAAGCCCAAGGCACACAAGAAGAAGAAGGAAAATAAGGAAGAAAAAGAGGACGAAGCGGAGGAATAATTCGCCGTGGCCGTATCCGCGACGTTTCTGTTTTCCCTATCGGGTCTCCAGGCCGCCCGGGATCGTCAGGCGGTGTCGGCCCACAATGTGGCGAACGTTTCAACTCCGGGATTTAAATCTCAGCGAGCCGTTCAGAGCGATCAAAAAACGGGCGGCACCGGCATCCGTTCCGTGGATTCCCAGGCTCAGGCCGGGCCGGTCATCCGGACAGGAGGGCCGCTGGATCTGGCGATCGCCGGCAACGGATTTTTTCAGCTTCAGTCGCCAACCGGCGAGACCGTTTACAGTCGCGCCGGAAATTTCAAAATTGATGGCCTGGGCCGACTGACCGATTCCGGCGGCCGGATGCTTCAGCCTCCTGTCGCCGTTTTGCCTGGCGCCGATTCGATTTTGGTCACGTCCGCCGGGCAAATCAGCGCGGTCCTGCCGGGTGGGGCCATAGAGCGGGTGGGGCAGATGGAATTGGCGCATTTTTCCAATCCCGCGGGACTGAATCGTCTCGGAGAGAATCTGATGGGCCCTTCCGCGTCCAGCGGCCCACCGGTGGTCGGCATTCCGGGCCAGGGGGTATTCGGATCGATCCTTCCCGGCGCGCTGGAAGCGTCCAACGTCAGCCTGGTGGATCAGATGGTGGAACAGATCATCGATCAGAGATCGTTTGAGGCCAATCTCAAACCGATCCGCGCCGCGGATGAGATGCTGGGTTCCCTCCTCGATTTAAAACAATAGGGGGTCGGATTGGAGATTCAAAAGTAAATAACTTAAAATCCGTCCCCATCCTCGTCCTGATTCTCGCCTGCCCGGCCATCGCCGCGAGTCCGATCTTTCAGGAAACATTCGATCACCCTTCGGCTCTTCAACAACCGGGTTTTGATACACAATTCCTGATGGGACACGTTCTGGAACAGGGCGGTCTGCATCTGTCCTACTCGACTGATCCCAACTCTGCGCCCAACGCACTCTCCGGCATCATGCCGCTCGTCTCCCCCCCGCCGGAGGAACGCCGGACCATCCTGCATTTCGGCGGAGGCGGCGCGGATGTTTCGAACAGCGTGTTCGTTTCCTATGCCGTGGGACCCGGCGAAGGGCTGTCGCTGATTCCTTTCCCGTACGGTCCGGTGGCCAATCGATCGAGCGCCGCAGGCCGGGCCGGGTACGTTATCCGGTTTTTGCGGCATGGCGACGGAACCAATGAGATCGAAATCTATCGGAACGATACCGGCTGGATCAAAAAATTGTTGAATGACTGGCTCCCGTCCAATCCGGTTCGTACGCTGAGGCGCCTCGACATCCGGCACAGCCGAAACGGCCAACACGTGATTACGGTCATGTTCGATTCGCAGGCCATGCCGTCGGCCCGCTCGGCGGCCTATGAGCGGACCTATCGTTTCGAGGACGCCTCCTTTCCTCCGGGAAACACGTATCGGGGAATACAGTTTATCGCCAAAGCCCACTCCGCCGTGAAACTGGATCTGACCTATCAAACAGATTCATGGATCGTCTTCGATGACTACGAACGGAAAAGAAACACCACTCCTTCGACGCAACACAAACCCGCGCCGCCCGGATCGATCCAGCTTACCCCAGCCCACTGCGATGAATTGACGATCAGGGCGGAATCGCTCTTTGCGTCGTCCGACACCCGTGCGGCGGCGGAACTGTGCCGGCAGGTGTTGAGTCACGATCCTGACCATGCCGACGCCCTGGACCTGCTCGGCAGGATCGAACGACTCACCGGCAACCTTTCGGATGCCCATCGCTGCTTCACGCGGGCGCTGCGGGCCCGCCGCCGGCCGGTTTCGCCGGATGAACCCAAAATAGCCGAAAGCCTTCTTCGTCTGGCCGGGCTGTATGTAACAAGGGATGCCGAGCGGGCAGACTCATTCTATCAGCAGGCGTCCGACCTGATGGAGAAGCGGCTGGGACCGACGCATCCCCACCTCGTCCCGTTTTTGGTGGAGCGGGCGAAATTTTATGAGTATCTGAGGGCTTTTTCCAAAGCCGGACCCCTGTATATGCGGACGCTTTCGATTCTGGAAAAATCATATGGCACGGAACATCCCCGGCTGGTTCCCATCCTGAACGACATCGGGAAACTCTGCGTCACCACCCGGCAATTCGACGCCGCGGATTCGTTTCTGAGCCTCTCGCTTGAGATCGGTCAGAAGGCATACGGCGATACGCATCCGGATGTCATTGTTGGACTGCAGCAACTGGAACTGATGTATGAAATTCAGCACCGCGATGACAAGGCCGCGCCGATATACCGCCGGCTCATCGAATTTCAGAAAAACGGGATGGGCGACCTGACCAACACGGCGCGTCGGATGAATAATCTGGGAATGATCTACCAGCGTATGAATCGTATTCGGGAAGCGGAGACGATGCTTCTTGCATCCATAGAAACCTGGACACGCGCCATGGGCCCCTACTACGTTGAACTGCCCGATATCCTCGGCAACCTCAGCCTCCTGTACCAGTCGACCCAGCAGTGGGATAAAGCCGAATCGGTCTACCTGCGGTCACTGGAGATCAGAAAAAGTGAACAGGGACCGAACCATCCCGAAGTCGCCCGGACGCTCAGCAACCTCGCCACGCTGAATCACCAACAAAAAAAATATGACCAGGCCGCTCTGTATTATCAACAGGCCCTGTCCGACCTCGAAGGCGCCAACAATCCGGATGAGGTGCAAGCCGCGTACATCTGGCACCAGTTAATGACTCTCTATTCGGCCCGCGAACTGTATCCGGCGGCCGAAGAGGCCGGCCGGCGCGCGGTTGCGATCTTTGAAAAACACGCCGAAAACGCAGGTGCGCTCCGCCCGCAACTGATTGCCACACTCCACGCCCTCGCCCGCGTCTGCGAAAAAATGGGCCGGGGCATGGAAGGCGCATACTTCGCTCATCGCGCACGGGGTCTCGAAACAAAGTAGAACTTCCCCCGGTCGATTCAAATCAAGGAAACGGGTCGATGGGGTTACGCCGGGTTGTCGTAGTAACCCAGAAGCCTCTGGATGACCCACTCGAGTTCCGAGTGCGGCGTGGACGCGCCCGCAGTGAGGCCGATGGTGACGGGTCCTTTGGGGAGCCAGTTGTGTGTGGTGACCAGCATGTCCTGGTTGACGGGCAGATAGGTGATGGAGTCCTTTGTGAACTGGTCGGCTCGCTCGATGTGGTAGACGATGGCCCTGCTGTTTTGCCTGGCCGTGATGGCCAGGTTCCGGGTGTTCGAGCTTCGATGGCCGCCGACGTCGATAAAGAGGTCGATCGGCTCGTTTTTGGTCAGGGTGATGACCGCGTCCTGCCGGTCCTGTGTGGCGGAGCAGATGGTTTTCATGGCGCGAAAGTTGTCGGTGTGGCCGTCCCGGGCGAGAATGGCCAGCCGGAACATCTCGAAGACTTCGAGGGATTCGTTCATCAGCATGGTGGTTTGATTCGCCATGCCGATTTTTTGCAGGTGGAGATCCGGATCGAATCCGCCGGAAATGGCGTTGGCGAACCGCTGCAGAATGGTCTCCGGAGATTCATCGCCCCGGATAAACCGGCAGACAACATCGGCCTCCGGTTTGTTCCGGATGATCAGATGATCCCGGGCATAGGAACTGGTCGCCATCGATTCCTGATGCTCCCACTTTCCATGGATCACCGCCGTAAACCCGTCCCGCGAAAACTGCCGGACTTCGTCCTCCACTGTCCGGACTTCCGGACAGGTCGTGTCGACGACCACCCAGTTTTTGTCGGCAATCTTCCGGGAAATGTCCTTGCGCGTCCCGAACGCCGGAACCACGACCACGGCGTCCGGCTCCACGCGGTCGATTTGGTCCGGATCGATAAAGATGGCGCCGCGTTTTTGCAGTTCCGCGTTGACGTGGGGATTGTGAATGAGGTCTCCGAGAACGTAGACCTTCTGGTCCTTGTATTTTTCCAGCGTCTTGTCGACCGCCTCGATCGCGTAGAGGACGCCGTAACAGAATCCCCAGACGTTGGCCAGCCGCAGAGTGAGAGGGCCTTTTTTGATCTGGTTGAATCCCATGCGGGCGCCGTTTTCATCCGTCCAGTCCTTGCGCATGGCCTTTTTCAAGATGTCCTTTTTCAGAAGATCCGTTTTCATCGGGCGCCGCCGGGCCGCTAGAACTCGGCGCAGAGTTCCTTGAAGGTTTTGCGAATGCAGGTGAATATCGGCGTGTCGCGTTCCGTATAGGGCCGGGCCCTGCTGGCCCGGAGAGCCATGACGAGATCCAGAAAATCGCCCGGATGGTCGCTTTCAAACGCCACCACAAATTCCGGATCGTCCAGTCCGAAGGCGTAGGTCGTGTTGACCTTGACGGTCGGAAACCGGTGCCCGGCGTCGATGTGCTCGCTCATCATCTTCTGACGGTCCTCCATCGGCAGCTGATACCACTCGTGGGTTTTGACGAAGGGATAGACAAACAGATATCGCGCGTTCGAGGGTTCCAGAAAAAGCCGCGTGCCCTCCTGGCCCGGATGACGGTGGGCCGGCCGGGCGCCGGAGGCATCGACGTACATCGATTTTTTGGTCATGGACAGATACGAGTACGGCGCGCGAAGATAGGCGCCGATGGCGATTTTTCGGATCGCGACGGACATGGCGTGGATGTCGTCCAGCCGGGGTGAAATTCGCCAGAGCGTGAAATCGACGTCCGACCGGGTTCCCTGAGTGGAATAGGCATGGAGCTGGATTTTTTGGGACCAGGAGTCCAGATACCCCATAAATTCCCTGACGGCCGAGGATCGTTTGGATTTGGAAAGTTTCAGAAAGTCGGGATCAAATTTATAAAATGCAAAGGAGGAGTAATGCCGGGTGTCCTCGCGCTTCGGGCCGTCTCCGTCCGGCCGGTGAGACTCATGGGCGCCGGATGCGCTGAGGCGCCCGGCGGGGCTAGGTTCGTTTTCGACAGGCGCCATCTGGGTCATGTTTGGAAAACCAGGTTCGGTGGACGCTGGGAACCGGACAGGGCGGTTTCATGCCCAGCTCCTTGCCGGAAATCAACACCCGCGTCGCGCGGATCTGAATGCCGTCAATCGCCGCTGCTTGGTCTATCGCGGCTTTTCGTTCTTTGATCCACTCCAGTGACGGCCCATGCAGCATGGCATAGAGCCGGTAGGGTATGTCCTCGTATCGGGTCCGAATGTACGCGTGGGTAACGGCCGCGAATTTCGGAATGATGACGCTTAATCGGTCGATCTCCTCGTCGGGCACATCCCACTGGCACATGCCGTTGGCGGAGATGCCGGCGTTTCGATGATTGAGTATGACCGAAAACCGCCGGAGAATGTTTTTTTGCGCCAGATCGCGCAGCACGCGGGCGAATCGATCCGGATCCACCCCGGCCTTCGCCGCGCGAACCGAATACGGCTCATCCGATTCGGATTCCGGAGAGGATTCGGAAAAATCGACCGGCTCCCACAAAATTTCCAGACAGCGCTCCTCCTCGGCTGTCAGATCGGATCCCTCCCGCCCGGGCTGGATGACCTTCGTCCGGTTGTCCGATACGTCGCCGGCCTCCTTCTCGCTCGCTTCGGTGTGAGCAACCTGGATTTTCAGCATCCGTTCGGCAAAGAGGACGCGAACCGCTTCCGCGCCCGCCAGGTCCCTCAGTTTTTCCGCCGTTTTTTCGAGCGACCAATCCGGCGGGACGGCGAGGGTAAACCAGATATTGTAGCCCTTGTCTCCGCGCAGGTAGCAGTGGCTGACCCCTGGATGACCGATGAGGACCTCCGCGGCCCGATCCACTCCGCCGGCCTGTACCGCGAGGGCGACCAGTGCGGTGTTGGTTTTTCCTACCAGATTTCCAGTTTCGAGAATCCAGCGGGAATAGCGGACCTGTCCGGCCCTGGTGAGATCCCGGACTCGCCGCCGAACCTCGGCCCCGGAAAGAGTGGCATTGAATTTTCTGGCGCAGACCCCGGCCAGTTGATCCCATGGCCGGTGCGAAAACGGCTCACCCGCCATGCCGGCCTCACCGGCTTTCAGGATGGTCCGGTTGACAGGGTCGCTTAACAGCTGTTTGGCGTCAGAAGTTTCCGTCGGCATGGCTGATCCTCAGGCGCTCATGACGGGCGACGGTTTGGTGATCGAATTTGAAAACGGCTGGGTCAGGGATTCGCGAAGCGTGTCATCCCAGAGCCGTTTGATCTCCTGGAGGGATTCGATGGGCAGCGGCGGCAAATCGGAGGCGGCGCAAAATTCCCGGATTTGTTCGGATCGGGTGAAATTGGGCAGAACGGTTTTGACCGCCGGCTGGGCCAGACAAAACTGAATCGCTGCCTGGGACAGCCGCCGCCGGTCTGTCTCCAGAAATTCCAGCGCCCGGACCGCCGCCAGACCCGATTCCATCCACTTGTCTTTCCGGTGACTTCGATGATCGGATTTATCATACGGTTTGGCCTGCGTGTAACTCCGGTCCAATAGTCCGGACGCGTGGGGCACGCGGACAATCAGGTTTGTGTTTTTCCGCTCCGATTCCGGAAAAAAACCGGATGCCGGATCCTGCTCAAGGAGGCTGTAGATGATCTGGATCGCATCCAGCCCATCCCGCTGCATCGATTCCATCCCTTCGTCGTACCAACCGATGTCCGGCCCGAGGGCGGCGCCGCCGATGCGGATTTTTCCCTGGCGTTTGAGTTGGTCCAGCGTCTCCAGAACTTCGTCGCTCCGGATCGCCTCCATGCGGGGATTATGCAACTGGTAGATGTCGATATAATCGGTCCCTAGTCTCCGCAGGCTTTCCTCGCATGCCTTTCGGATAAAGCCCGCGGAAAAATCCTGAGGAAGCTCGCCGTGCCCGGATCGCTCGCCGCCGTGGGAATAGATGTCGTATCCGAATTTGGTGGCGATCACGAGCCGGTCCCGCGGGACACCGTTTTTCCAGAAGGCGTCCGCCAGAAGGCTCTCGCCCAAACCGTTGCCGTAGACGTCCGCCGTGTCATAAAACGTCACCCCGGCATCGTGCGCCTCCCGCAGAAGTCTCAATCCGGTCGGCTGATCCTTGATTCCCCACCACGTTGTCGCCACGGACCAGACCCCAAAACCGACTTCTGAAACCGTCGTGGTCTGATCATTCAAAAATCGGTATCGCATACCGGGAGTCTAGCCCGGTTTCAGGGGCCGTTCAAGAGGCCGCGTGCCGCCGCGCTGCCCGCAGCGTGCCACGTTGCACTATCATCCTTCGAGACTCAGGATCACCTTGAGGCCATCATCAACACTCCGGAGGATGTTCGGGGGGATTGATCCGACACAGCGCGCCAGATCGGATTTGTCGATGGTGTAGATTTGGGAAACATTGACGACCGAATCTTTGGGGAGTCCGGATTCGCTTCGCGAGAGAAACACGTTACCCGGCGCCGCCTGAAGCTTCACGTTTGACGTGATGGCGGCAATAATCAATGTCTGTATCCGGCTGCGATTAAATTCGTTCGACTGAAGAATCAGGACAGGCCGTCGAAATCCGGGCTCGGACCCACGCGGATCAGGCAAGGATGCCCACCAGATCTCACCGCGGTTCATTCACCACTCGGACCTTTTCATCACCCGGCTCTGGAGCTTCGATAAGACCGGGTCGGCCTTCGAAGATTCCTTTGAATAGATCCGGTTTAAACCATCCGTAATGTTCCGTTTCCTGTACGCGTCGATGTAGAAAGCCACCGCCTCCGCATAGAGCCGGCTGCGCGATATGCGCAGTTCCCGCGCCGCCTTCTCGGCCGCCTGAAACACCACATCAGGAACCGAAATCGCCGTTTTCATGTCTTGAGTATAACTAGATTCATACCCATGGTCAAGCCGGCGTATCGATGCCTATTGCTTTTGGCCGGCTAACCTGATCCTGCGTCGGTCGACCGGATGAGCAGGGCACTCGCTTCGGCAACGCAGGTGCCGTCAACCAGCCGGCATTCTCCGGATGCTTTCAAGAATCTGGCGCGAATCTCCGTGAGCCGGCCGGTCAGGATCAGGCGGCGCCGGGTGTCGGTCGGTACGCGAAATCGCAGTCTCATCTCGCCGGTCACCGCCGGCATGTCAGACAAATAGGCGGCGTTGACCATGACTTCGTCCAGGATCGACGCCAGAATCCCCCCATGCAACCGGTCTTTCCATCCCTGATGCCATCGCTGGGGATCGAATACGGTGGAAACCTGGCGCCGGGAAAGATCGAGATCGAAACTCAATCGAAGTCCGATGGGATTGGACCGGCCGCAGATGAAACAGAAATCGTCGTCGGTCAGTTGAGCCACGTGGCCACATCGTCCGCGATGAGGTCTGCAGATCCCCGAAGAGATTCAAATGCGTCCCGGGCCGCGGTTCCGACCTCATCCGCCCTCGCGCGATCGCTCATCAAGACCCGAGCCTCGTTGGACAGATCCCCGGCCGTGCCGACCTGGATACCGCCGCGGCCGGCCAGCGCGCGCTGCGCCTCCCTGAAATTCTCCATGTGCGGCCCAAACAATACGGGCCTCCCGAACGCCGCCGGCTCCAATATGTTTTGTCCGCCGCGCGGAATCAAACTGCCGCCAACATAAACCGCCCGGGATTGAGGGAAAAAAGTAAACAACTCCCCGATTGTGTCGATCAAGAGAACTGTCCGGTCGTCTTCCCAGGCTGTCCCCAGGTTCCGCATCTCGGCGCTCCGCATCTCGCTCCTCAGTTTCGGCACAAATCCGTGCGATTCGATCCGGGAACGGACCTCACCCGCTCGTTCCGGATGACGCGGGGCGATGGCCAGCCGGAAGGCCATGCCCTGCTTTTTCCAGGAGGCGGCCATGGAGAGAATGATGTCCTCTTCGCCCGGGTGCGTACTGGCCGCCAGAAA
>CAZHRJ010000021.1:28320-30597 GCA_964534765.1 uncultured bacterium | reverse complement strand
GTCATCCTGGCCGTCGATTGTGACAATGGGCTTGTCCACATGCCGCATCGACAGCCAGCTGCCCATCTCCATGGGTCTGGGCGAGGAGATCACGATCACGTCATAGTCATCCGCCCGGCGGATCGGGTCAAATCCGGCGTGGAGATTCGGGAACGCATACCGGCAGATCTGTCCGTCCGATTCCGGCGAGTGATAAGTTGGTTTGGGCGGGTAATCGATGACATTATCGGCGCCGAGAAGATGGACAAGCCCATGATAGAGTTCGTCCGGAAGATAATCCACCGGCGGCAGGCCATCGGTAAAATCGGTCAGGTAGAGCAGGCGCATGAGTGGCAGGATTAGACCACAGGCCGTCTGATTAGATCAAGCACGCCGCCGAGGAGGCGACGCGCGCCCTCTGTATCCCCGGCGGGATTATGGTACACAATCTTGCGTGAGGGATTCGGGAGAGGTGGAGATACGGAATTTTTGCATCATCGCGCATGTGGATCACGGCAAGTCGACTCTGGCGGACCGGATTCTCGAAAAGACGGGCGCGGTGCCGAAGGAGAAGATGCGCGACCAGTTCATGGATCAGCTCGATATCGAGCGCGAGCGGGGGATCACCATCAAGGCCGCGGCGGCCCGGCTGGTCTACCGGTCCGGCAGCGGCAAATCCTACCGGCTTCATCTCATTGACACTCCCGGCCATGTCGATTTCTCATACGAGGTTTCCCGGTCGCTGGCCGCCTGCGAAGGCGCGGTTCTGGTGGTCGACGCCACGCAGGGAGTCGAGGCCCAGACGGTATCGAATTTTTTTCTGGCCCGTGACAACCGACTCACCATTCTGCCCGTCCTCAACAAGTGTGATCTGAGTGGGGCCGACATCGGCCGATGCGAGCGGCAATTACGGGAGCTGGGGGTGGATACCACGCACCTGATGACCGTCAGCGCCAAGACCGGCGCGGGCGTGGACGAATTGCTCGAAAAGATGGTCGCGATTTTTCCAGCCCCGCGGAGTGATCCGAACGAAATGCCGGGCGTTCTCAAAGCGCTCATTTTTGACTCGTTCTACGATAATTTCCGCGGTGTGCTGGCCTATGTGCGGATCGTTTGCGGGAAACTCAAACCTCACGACCGCGCGGTTCTTCTATCGACCGGTCAACAGGCGGTTGTGACGGAGGTTGGCGTTTTTTCGCCATTCCCAAAAAAGATCGCCGCGCTCGGCGCCGGGGACGTCGGCTATGTTGCCGCCGGCTGGAAGACGCTGACGGAAGTCTCGGTTGGGGACACGCTGGGACTGGCGTCGCATCCGCCCTCCTCGCCGCTGCCGGGGTACCGGCGACTGAAACCGATGGTCTACGCGAGCCTGTTTCCGTCGGAGGGGGAGAACTACGAGTCGCTGAAGACCGGTTTGGAGAAACTGTCCTTGAATGATTCATCACTGACGAGCGAGCCGGAAGTATCCGACGCGCTCGGGTTCGGTTTCAAATGCGGGTTTCTGGGGCTTCTTCACATGGAGATAGTCTCGGAGCGTCTCTCGCGGGAACTCGGGATCGAAACGCTGATCGCCTCGCCTTCCGTTGTGTATCGGGCGAAGATGCGGACCGTCGCCGGTGATGAGGAATGGATGGATGTCCGCAGCGCGTCGGAGCTGCCGCCGCGCGACCGGCTGGAGGAGATCCACGAGCCGCGGATCAACGCCCTGGTTTTCACTCCGACCGAATCGGTGGGCCCGGTAATGCAGCTTCTGGATGAGCGGCGCGGCGCGCTCATGGAGATGAATTATCTGGACCCGCAAAAAGTCATATTGAAATACGATCTTCCGTTATCGGAGGTCATCACCGATTTTTATGACCGGCTGAAATCGATCACGCGCGGCTACGCGTCCTTCGATTACGAGCCATCCGGATACGCCGTCGCGGACATGCGCAAGCTTGAGGTGATGCTGAACGGCAAGGAGGTTGACGCGCTGTCGGTGATCGTCCACAAGGACGTGGCCTACCGGATCGCGAAGTCCGTGGCGGAAAAATTATCGACGGCGATTCCGCGGCAGCTTTTTGAAGTCGTCATCCAGGTGTCATCCAGCGGCCGCATCATTGCGCGTGATACCATCCGGGCGCTTCGGAAAAACGTGACGGCCAAATGTTACGGCGGGGACATCACGCGCAAGAGGAAGTTGCTGGAGAAGCAGAAAGAAGGTAAAAAAAGGATGAAACAGGTGGGAAGCGTCGAGATCCCCCAAGAGGCCTTCCTGGCCGTTTTAAAAATCGATTGATATGGAAAAAGCGGCGAAAA
>CAZHRJ010000021.1:5366-28310 GCA_964534765.1 uncultured bacterium | reverse complement strand
CCCAAGGAGGCGTTTCTGTCGATCATGAAAGCGGAGAGCTGGGGAGAAAAAGAGCGGGGGTAGGGATGATCAATCGGGGCGGGGGCGTCCGGCGCCTGTTCGATCCGGCGGTCCGTATCGGCGTGGCGGCGTTTGTCATTGTCGTCGGGTTTGCGTTCCTGTTTATGCGGCTCGGATACATTCAGCTCGGTCAATTTGGCGGCCGACTGGCTGATGTATCCCGGCGTGTGTGGTCGAGCATGTATGTCCAGGCGCAGCGAGGCAAGATTCTGGACAGGCATGGCCGTGTTCTGGCAGCGAGCATCGAAGGGAAATCGCTCTACGCCCATCCGTCGAAGGTGAAGGACCGGCACAGACTGGCCCTGACGCTCGATCGGCTGGGCCTCATGACGGTGGAGGACTGTCTGGCCCGTCTCGCATCGCCGGGCGCATTTGTGTGGCTGGCGCGGGGGATAGAGCCGGACCGGTGGGCCAGGATCAAGGACGAGTTCGTGAAGATGGACGGTGTCGGAACTCTGCCGGAATGGCGCCGCCGCTATCCGCTGGGCCCGGTCGGCGCGAATCTGATCGGGTTCGTCGGCGCGGACGGCCATGGACTGGCCGGAGTCGAGTACATGGTCGATCCCGATCTGGCGGGGGACGTCAAGACCCTGCGGGTGGAGATCGGCGAGCACGGTCTGCCGGTGATTCGCGATGCGGACGGCAATGAGAATCCCGTCTACCGAGGCGAGGACGTCACCCTCACGGTCGACGCGTATCTGCAGGAGGCGGCCGATCAGGCGCTGGCAGAGACCGTCGAGCAGTTTGAGGCGCGCGGCGGGAGCGTGGTGGTGATGTCGGCGCGGACGGGCGAGATCCTGGCGATGAGTTCGTATCCGTCGTTCGATCTCAACCGATTTTCGGAGTTCCCGCCGTCGCAGTACCGGAACATGGCGGTCAATGCGGTATTTGAGCCCGGCTCGACCTTCAAACTCGTCACCCTTTCCTCCATCTCCACGTTCGCTCCGTCGGTCCAATCAGACCCGGTATTCTGCAACGGATCCGTTCACGTGCCGGGCGCGCCGAAAGTCATCCGCTGTTATGCCAACCACGGGGCGCTGACGTACCGGCAGGTGGTGGAAGTTTCCTGCAACGTGGGGATAGTCCGTGGCGGTCTGGCATTGCCGCCGGAAGATTTTTTCCGGATGATCCAGAATTTCGGGTTCGGAATTCGCACGGGTGTGGGTCTGCCGGGCGAAGAGAAGGGAATATTGCGCAAGCCGTATCGATGGTCCAAATCGTCCCAGGCGTCGCTGTCGATCGGCCATGAGATCGCCGTGACGAACATCCAGATTGCTCAGGCCTGCGCTGCCGTCGCCAACGGCGGGGATCTTCTAAAACCGCATATTCTCCGGCGCGCCGGCGCCTCGGCCGGCCCGCACGTGGTCCGGCATGTTTTGCGCAAGGACATCGCCGACAATGTGAGGCATCTGCTGATTTCGGCCGTTGAGGGCGAAAAGGCGACGGGGAAGAAGGCGAAAGTCCCCGGTGTGCGGGTGGGCGGCAAGACCGGCACCGCGCTGGTGCCAGATCCGAAAACGGGAGGATACGATCCCAACCGGATCGTGTCCTCTTTTGTAGGTTTTTTTCCGGCGGAATATCCGAAAACAGTCATATCAGTGGTCATCCACGAGCCAAATTCCTCGATCGGCCATTTCGGAGGTGATGTGGCGGCTCCAGCCTTTTCAAAAATAGCCGCCGCTGTGCTGAAACTTCATCAACCGGATCCCTCTTGATCGACGCCAACCGCAGCGCTCTGGAGAGCGGCCAGCCGGCGCTTTTGGCCGCGCTCCGTGAGACCGCGCCGCTTCCGTCGGCGGAGGTCGTCCGTGGAAAACGCGGGATGGACACGGTGGTATGGAGCGATCGTGAAGGCCGGAAAAAATATCTTCACAGCCCGGTCGACCCGGTTGAGGAGTCCCGCCGGCTTGCCGAGTCCGTTGTCGGCCGCCGACCCGTCAAGATCGCGCTGCTGATCGGTCATGGTCTGGGCTACGAAATCCGGGCGTTGCTCGACCGGGTGTCCACGGTTCTGGTTCTCGCGGTCAATCTGCCGCTGCTTCGCCGGGTATCAGACTCGGTTGATCTGTCCGATCTTTTTTCGCATCCGCGAGTAAAATGGTTTTTCGGATCGCCCGAGGATATCAGCCGGCGTCTGACCAAGTGGATCGGCCGGCATCCAGCGGCCGGCACCGATGGTGAGATCGAAGTCATTCTCCACGCGCCGTTCGTCGATACGATCCCGGATACTCACAGGGGGCTGATCGTGACGGCTCAGAAACTTCAAGCCGAGCGCGACACGGAGGATCGCCTCCGGCCGCTGGCCGAATCCAATATACGAGTGAATCGCCGCGCCCTTGACGCGCCCGGCTCGGCTGCCTGTTTTGGTATGGGAAAACGTCATCCCGCGATCGTCGTCGCCGCCGGTCCGACGCTGGACGACGCACTGGACCGAGTGAGGCAGATGTATCCGGTTTCCATTTTGATTGCGGCGGACACGGTCGCGGAGGGACTGGTAGAGGAAGGACTGCCGCCGGATTTTATCGTGAGCATAGATCCACAGCCGGAGTCGCTACTTCACTTTGGCGTTGCCGGGGACGTTTCGTGGCTGAAACGATCGGCGCTGATTTTCACGCCCATCAGCCATCCGGATGTGGTGAATTTGTTCGAGGGCCGTCGTCTGCTGGCGATCCCGCACAATCATTTTTTTTTCCGGCCGGCGGAAGCCGCGATGGCTCACAAGGGTGTTCTGATGGGCGGTGGAAGCGTATCGATTCTGGCGGCGTCGTTTGCCGCCGCGCTCCAGCCCTTCTATGTCGCGCTTGCCGGGTTTGATTTCCGATCTTCCGGGACCCGTTTTTACAGCCGGCTGGCCTCGTATCATCGCCGGACGATGTCCCATCCCAGCCGGTTTTCAAGCATCGAGACGGCCGAGCGGGATATTCTTGATCGCGAGATTCGCCGGACATTTCCCGGCGAGGATTCGCCAAGACTTCGGTCTTACGCGTCTGATTTCCGGCTGATTGTCCAGAAATCTTGCATCCCTTTTTATTCGTTTGGCGCGTCGCCGATTGAAGGCGTCCGAAGCGGGTCGTTTCCCTGCGTGGATGCCCTGCCGGTTCGCCGCCCCTTGCCGATTCCGTCAAAGGACGATCCGGCGCCGCCCGACGTATTCGAGCGTCTAGGACTTGGCGCCGGAGACTCTGGTCTCGCCGACCTCCGGCCTGACAGCGCGCCGCCGCCGGCTTAGGGATCAGTCGCCGCGTGTCCTTTCTGAACCCCAATCTGTCGATTCTGCGGACGTACCAGCCGGATCTGTCGGACGCGGTGAAGTCGGCGCCGCAGGCGCCGCAACTGGAGCTTCTGCCGATTCAGGATCAGGTCAAGGATCTCGACGCGGTCATCGTTGTGGGCGAGCCGACGCCGGAAAGCTGGAACCGGCTTCTGGTGGAGCCGTCGACGCAGGTTGTTGTGCAGAGCGGCGAGCTATCGGCAATCCGGTCTTATCTGACGGTGATGGATCTTCGACAAGTTCTATCGACCGGTAGAGTGTCATTCGCGGTGGGGGATGAAGGAGTTCTGCAGATCCTGAACGATCTGTTTGGTACCCTGTATCGCCGCCGGCTGTCCGTCGTCGGGAACGTCACGCTTCCCGGGTACGCCGTGGCAGTCAAAGAGATGCAATTTTTCAACACCCTCTGCGCATCCAACCGCTCGACGCTCGACGAGTTCGCATTGGACTGGCAGGAGCATCTGTCGGCCAACCTGCCCGATTATTTGCATGGCCCGTTTCTGCAGGACGAAAGCGGCGCCTGGGAAGGTCAGGAGGCGGTGATTGCCGCCGCCGGTCCGACGCTGGACGAGATTGACATTCCCGCCGCGTTTGGGAAAAGCAAAGTGATCGCCTGCGACACCGCCGTGCCGGTTCTCTCCGAGCGCGGTTGCGTTCCGGACATGATCGTCACCCTGGACGCGTCAGCCGCCAACCAGGCGTATTTTTACAGCCTGCCGCCGGAGGTCTACAGCCGAAGCGTTCTCTGTGTGACCCCTCTGGTTGACCGGAAGGTTTATCGTCCGTTCAAACACACACTTTTTTACAGTTACGGTCATCCCACGCTGGATCATTTCCGGGGCTGCGGCGTTCCCTTTGATCCGCTGGCGACGGGCGGGAGCGTTGCGCTGACGGCGATTGACGTGGCAAGGGTGTTGGGAGTCCAGAAGGCGTATTTGATCGGATATGATTTCCAGTATTATCGATTTCGGACCCATGCGCGCGGCACCGGCACGGCGTTCCGGGCGATCCGGACAGTGAACCGGTTTCAGACCGTAGAGTTGTCTCTGTACGATTATCAGGTCGATCTCGATTCCCAGGGTCCCGAACAGTCCGAGACCGGCGCCGCCATCACCGACCGGAAATTTCAGAAGTGGCGCGACTGGCTCGAATTGTACGTGAAGAACAACGACATCCGGCTCTATCAAATGTCCAAACAGTCCGCCCGAATCAATGGCATCGAACCAGGCCGGCCATCGGGATGCTCATCAGACAGGCCTCTGATGCTCTCCCGCCGGCCTTTTCATGCGGATCTTCGGCGGGAACTTAAATTCCTGCTCAAGGAACTCGAACTGGCGTTACACGCTCCGGAATCCGAGTTTCTCCGCCGGGTCCAGGCGCTGCCGCGGTCGAGCAATTGCATGGGATATGTTCTGGCCTGGCTGGCCGACAAACCGCCTGAATCCGCCGTCCCGCGGCTTCGGCGCGCGGTCGAATCTTTTCATCGGGGAATATCGGACGCGATGCGCGCCGCGGCGTCTGTCGAGCCGGGCGGTCAGGGTTTGTAAAGAGACCGCTGTTGACGGTAAAAGGAGTTTTCGGTATCGAGCGCGATGGCGGTGTCGATCGCGGCCAGGGCGGCATCGATGTTTTTGAGTTTGTATTCGGTTTCCGCGAGCGTGCTCCATGCGGCCGGCTTGTCGGGGTCCGACAGGCTGGCGCTGGTGAGGGCGCTTTTGACCAATCCTCTTGCCTCCGAAATGTTGATGTTCTTCGCGCAGTAGATGTTGGCCGTCACCAACTGGACGACCGGGCTGCCTCCGTCAATAGCGAGTGCCTTGTCAGCCGAAGTCCTGGCCAGGTCAAGGCTGCCCTTTTCAAAATACAATTTGGCGAGATTGATGTGCGGGGCCGCATAGGGCGATTTCGCGAGTACTGTCGCCATTTTGAAATGCTGAGAGGCCTCCTCGCCCCGGTCGAGTTCCATGAGGACTACTCCAAGATTATTGTGAGCAATCGGGTCCCGCGGTTTCTTTTTGACGGCCGTCTGAAAAAACCGTTCAGCGGATTCGAGATCCCCTTTCTGGTAGGACTCGTAACCTTTGCCGAGATAATTAATGAAACAGGATGTCAGAAGCAGACAACCCAAAAATGCCAGGCGGTTCATGGATTCAGTTTACCTTTCGGAGACGGGATTTGACCAGACCGGAGATTTCCGATGCCTGGATCGGAATAGTGGCGGCAGTGCTCCTCACTGCGGCGCTCCTGGCTATGGGCCGGTCGGAGCCGATTGCCGCGTACGAGAGGGAGTATCACCGGACGGACGAGCCGGCGTATCACGCGACGCCCGTGAAACGGCTGCTGGGCCTTTTCCACCAATCTGATTCGGGCGCGGAGGATTCGATCAAAACCGGCCGGATCATTGCCGTTGGTCATCGAGTACTTGGGTTGCTGGCGTTTCTGGGCCTCCTCCGGATTTTTTTCAACCGGATGACATCGCTCGCCGCTGTGACGATTTTTTTGATCCTGCCGCCGACGATGCCGCATCTGGTGAGACTGGATTCCTGGATGGACAGCGTCGGGTGGGCGTTGATGGGTCTCTTTGGTCTGGCGCTGGCGGATCGTGACATTCGGTTCCGCCGCCCGCCTGGAGCGGCGCCCGAAGGCCGTCCTTTCACCCGTTTTCTCCCATTCGTGCTGGCTGGTTCAGCCGGTGCGATGCTGGCCCTGGCGCTCGACGCCAAGCTGACGTCGGCGCTGACGATTGTGCCGGCGCTGGTATTTTTTTCATATGCGTCGCGTACCTGGAAGGGATTGCCGGCGGTGTTTCTCGGCGCGCTGATCGGATTTGCTGCCGCCCAGCCGGGCTGGTTTTTCCATCCCCAGGAGGCCCTCCGGCATGTTGGCTACTGGAGGGCGTCAAACGAAACGCTGATGAATCTCCCGATTTTTCATCCGATGGTTGTTCTGGGCGCCGCCGTGCCTGCGTCGATCTGGGTAATGGCGGCGCTGGAAATCCGGCGAATCGGCGCCGAGAGATCGACGCTGATGAGCGTGGTACTGGCGGTCCTGCCGGCGGTATTTTTCATGATCTATCGAACGGTTCCCGCGGAGGGCGTCCGGCATTTGTTTTTGGTTCTTCCATTCGTATCGACGCTTGCCGCCGCCGGCTGGGTGGGACAGTCATTTCGTGTGAAACTGGCCGCCCTATGCGCGCTGGGGATAGAACTGTCCATCCGCCTATTTCCGCAGATCGCGGCTGGTTGATTCGAGTTTTTTTCGTTCCTGTTTGGAGAGGCTGTTCATTCCCGATTTGGCGATTTTGTCGAGGATCTGGTCGAGTTCTTCCGAGGTCAGTCGCTGCTCGGTGACCTGTTTCTGGCGGCGTTTGGCCTGGATCTGATCCATCCACCGCTTGACGGGATTTGGCTTTGGCGCAGTCCGGGTTCCGGAAAGAAAGGGGATCCGGATCCGACCGGCCAGGAGCAGGATGGCCAATCCGGCGGCCAATCCTCCCAGATGCGCCATGTGCGCCACCCCGCCGGCGCCGGCCGCGCCGCCCTCAACGCCATAGGCCAGAGAGATCAGTCCATACAGCACGACGACCCACCGGGACTCGACCGGGACCATCGCGAAAATCAAAATCGGCCGGTACGGAAAGAGTACGCCGTAGGCCAGCAGAATCCCGTAGAATGCGCCGGAGGATCCGAGGATGATCCCATGCGGATAGGCCATGCAGGCGAGCAGAGCGCCGCCGAGTCCGCAAGCGGTGTAATAGGAAAAAAATCGACGGATGCCGAACACCCGCTCGACGTCCGGGCCGAAGAAAAAAAGGCCGAGGAGGTTAACGACGAGATGCCAGAGGTCGCCGTGGATATACATATAGGTGAAGACCTGCCAGACCGATCCATGCTGGAGGATCATTTCCGGTGAAAGCATGAGGGCAGACCAGTTGATCCACCGTTCGGTGATGAATTTCGCCAGAAACAGGATGGCATTGGACCAGAGCAGGATCCGAACAACCGGCGTCGTCCAGGACCCGACCCCCGACCCGCCGTTCACCACGTACTTCATGGCGACAGTTTACCGGCCGGTCGGAGGAGAATCAAGTACCGGCGAACCCTTGCCCGGCAATCGGACCATCGACACCACCGAAAGATGTTGCTTTTACCTGCGACACCTTCATCCTCGACCTGATCGGCCAGGTGCGCGAAGCTGCCGCAATCGGGTGGATCAAGCACGACCTGCGGAAAGACGACGACAATCGCGGGAAGGGCAAAGGCGACGACAAGGGCGTGAAGAAAGGCCATGACGACGACGATGTCGATATGGACGAGAAGGACAAGGGCCTGCCGGGCGTGCCGAAGTCGATCATCCAGGAGCTGACGAAGGTGCGGCGGGAGTGCCTGCGCGGGAAGTTCGGGAGTGCCCGGGAGAAACTGCGGGCGCTGATCAAGCAAGTGAACGCGCAGCGCGGGAAACATCTGACCGAGGAAGCCTGCGCGCTGATTCGTTTCAATGCCGAGTTTTTGCTGGAAAAACTCTAAACAAAAAACCAAAGCAAAGCGTATTAAAAGTCGACGCGCCGGTCCCGAGCGGCCGCGAAGATGCCTCCTCCACCATTGACAGCCCGTCGTCGACTGTATATAATTTTGACATACAGGGGGCGGACGGTGCGAGACTTGGAAGATTTTGAAAATGTCCTGTGGGATGACAAGATCGTTCGAAAGTTGTGGGACAAACATAAGATCATGCCGTTCGAGGTCGAAGAGGTTCTGACAAAGCCGGTCTTGGGGCCGGTTCCCGATGTTCGCCATTCGAAGAAGGATGTTCGATACGCTGTCGTTGGGGTGACCGATCGAAACAGGTATTTGAGAGTGGTGTACGCCGAGTCTGGAAAGGTCATAACAATCATTCACGCCAGGGAGGCGTCAAAGGAGTTGATCGTCCGATATGAAAAGGCCGTCGAGAATGTCGAAAAGGAAATCTAATCACGCATCCGAATTGCCGGAATTTGATTTGTGGGATCGCCCCTCCTCGGATCAGGCTTTTGATTGGTCCAAGGCCAGGCTGAATGTTTTTCCCAACCTGAAACCGTCCATCCAGTCCACCACCATCCGCTGGCCGGATCCCTTGTTGAAGCGGATCAAACTGCTTGCCAACCGAAGGAATATTCCCTACCAAACATTGGTCAAAGCCGTGATGGCCGATTTTGTCGGACAGGAACTGCGAAAGGCGGGTTGATCTCGAATCACTGGAGTCAATAGTTTGCCAATTGGGCGCGGTCGAGATCGAGGTTAAGGTGCCGGCCCTCGAACTTGTTTTCTCCAACCCGAAAATCTCGTCCGCGCTTACACAGAGGGACTTGGCAATCCGGCCGAGCATCTCGGCATTGAGACGCAACTTGTCCGTTTCATAGGCGGAGACGAGAGCCCGGATGATCCCTATTTTTTCAGCCATCTCCACTTGCGTGTAGCCCTTCTCTTTCCTTAGCCGGGGCGGCCGCTCGCGTACCGTCTCGTTCCTGAAAACAGTGGTTGCAACTTAAAACGCGATTTCCTGGCATAGCATCCATATTCTAATCCACCTTTCAAAAATCCGAAGTGTTTTTTTGATAGGTACAGTATCGTATTGTATTTGCGAAACACTTTCACGTCGATTTTTTTATACGGGCGGTCCGACCGTCAAGTATTGCCAGAATGATCCATCCAAGTTACAAGGGCGCGAATGAAAGCACTGGTGACTGGAGCGGCGGGGTTTATCGGGTCCAACCTCGTGGAGGCCCTTGTTGAGTGCGGCGACACGGTGGTCGGATTTGATAACCTCTCGACGGGGCGCATGGAGAACCTCAAGTCCGTCGAAGGCAAACCCAATTTCAAATTTCAGAAGGGGGACATCCGTGATTCGGCGTCGCTGGATCAGGCATGCCGGGGTGTGGAGGTGATATTTCACGAAGCCGCCATACCGTCCGTGCCGCGGTCGGTTGAGAATCCGAGGGAGTCTTTTGATGTCAACGCCGTCGGGACCCTGAATATTCTTCTGGCGGCCAAAACCGCCGGAGCGCGGCGTGTCCTCTTTGCGTCCAGCTCCTCCGTATACGGCAATTCCGATGTCCTTCCAGTCCACGAAAATGTCGCGCCCCGGCCGATCTCGCCCTACGGCGCTTCGAAACTCGCCGCGGAAGGACTGGGTCACTCGTTTTCGACGAGTTTTGGCGTGACGTTTCTGGCATTGCGCTATTTCAATGTGTTCGGGCCGCGTCAGGATCCGAAATCCCAATACGCCGCGGTCGTGCCCAAATTCCTGACCGGACTTCTGACCGGTGGCAAACCGGTTATTTTCGGCGACGGCCTTCAGACCCGCGATTTCACCTATGTCGGCAACATCGTCGCCGCCAATCTACTTGCCGCCGCCCGGCCGGATATTCAAACCGGGTCCTATAACATCGCCGCCGGCGATCCGCATTCGGTCAGAGAATTGTTGGAGGTTCTGTGCGATCTGACCGGCCGGCCGTATGATCCCGGTTTTTCTCCCCGCCGGCCCAGCGACATTCTTCATTCCCAGGCCGATGTATCGGCCGCGCGCCGAGTCCTGGGGTTTCAGCCGGTCATCGATTTTCGGGAGGGACTGCGACTGACGGTCAAGTCCGCCGATCTTCAGCGGGTTGCGGTCCGATGAGGGCGATGGTAACAGGCTGCGCCGGATTCATCGGATCCCACCTTTCGGAGCGTCTTCTGAATGACGGCTGGACGGTGACCGGAATTGACGCGCTGACCGATTACTACGATCGTCGGATTAAGAGATTAAATTTAAAATCTCTCCTGTCCCATCCACGGTTTCGATTTGTTCGAACTGACTTAAACCGCCTTGATGCCCTCCCCTATCTCAAAAAGGTGGAGGTTGTTTTTCATGAGGCTGCCCAGCCTGGAGTCCGGGATAGCTGGGGCGAGACGTTCCATATATATATGGAATGCAATATTCGTGCCACTCAGAGGCTTCTGGAGTCGTCCAAGGGCCTTCGCAACATCAAAAAATTCGTATTTGCCAGCAGCTCCTCAGTATATGGAAACGCGTCCTCATTCCCCATGCGTGAAACGGATTCCTGCCTGCCTTTCTCGCCCTATGGTGTGACCAAACTGGCGTCGGAAAATCTATGCCGGCTATATCACGCCAACTACGGCGTCCCGACGGTGAGTCTTCGGTATTTTACGGTCTATGGACCGCGTCAGCGGCCGGACATGGGATTTCACCGGTTCATCCAGTCGGCTCTCCAGCGCCGTCCGATCCGGATTTTCGGTGATGGCCGGCAGTCCCGGGACTTCACGTTTGTTTCCGACATCATCGACGCGAATCTCGCCGCGGCCCGGCGCGGCAAACCGGGCGCCGTCTACAATCTCGGCGGCGGCAGCCGGATTGTCCTGCGGGAAGCGCTTGGGATTATCGAGAAAAAGGCGGGTGTGCCGCTGAAGCTGTCATTTGAGCGGAAGGTCAATGGCGACGTGGATCGGACGGACGCCGACACGACGCGCGCGCGTCGGGAGATGGGATTTAAGCCCCGCACCGGATTGGGCGACGGCCTGGCGGCGCAGGTCGCCTGGCACCGGCGGATGCGGGCGGAAGGAGTACTGGCGTGAAGATTCTGGTGACCGGCGGCGCCGGGTTTATCGGATCGCATTTGAGTGAGGCGTTGTTGTTGAAGGGCCACGAGGTGGTGGCGCTGGACAATCTGTCAACGGGCCGGATGGAGAATATCGATCATCTCAAGCGCAATAAGGGGTTCAAATTCGTGTTCGGGACCGTGCTTGATGAGGAAACGGTCCGGCGCTGGGTTCGCTGGTCCGATCAGATTTATCACATGGCCGCCGCGGTCGGAGTCAAATTCATTATCGACCATCCCCTCGACTCCATCACGGTCAACGTCCGTGGAACGGAGAACATTCTGGAGGCGGCGAATTTCGGAAAGAAGAAAACCCTCATCGCTTCCACATCCGAAATCTACGGCAAAAGCAACAAAATCCCTTTCCGCGAGGAGGACGACCGGACGCTGGGATCGACCCAGATCCACCGCTGGAGTTATTCGACAACCAAGGCCCTTGACGAATTCCTCTCTTTCGCCTATCACCGGGAGAAGCGATTGCCGGTTGTTGTCGTGCGATTGTTCAACACGTGCGGCCCCCGGCAAACCGGCGACTACGGGATGGTCTTGCCGCGGTTTGTAAAAGCCGCCCTCCTGGAGCATCCTCTCATGATCCACGGGGACGGCCGGCAGACGCGATGCTTCACCTATGTAGACGACGCGGTGGATGCAATGATAAAGCTGATGGCCAGTTCCCGGGCGGTCGGGCATGTGTACAATGTCGGCCATCTGGAGCGGGTGAGCATCAACGATCTGGCGCGCCGGATCAAGGCCGCGACGGGCAGCCGGTCAAGAATTGTCAGGATTCCGTACGAGAAGGCCTACGAGAAGGGATTTGAGGACATGCGGCATCGGATACCGGATCTGGTGAAGATCCGGAAAGTGATCGGCTGGAAGCCGAAGATATCTCTGGATGAAATCATCCGAAAGGTGATCGAATATCACGAGCAGTAAATCGGGATCACAGGTCGAACCTCTAAAAAAGAAAATCCAGACCAGGAAGCTTCATGCCGGTGTCATTGGTCTCGGATATGTGGGTCTGCCCCTTGCGGTGGCATTCGCGCGCGCGGGCGTCCGGGTGACGGGATTTGACGTCGACAAGGCCAAGGTTCTGGCGATTCAGCGGGGCGAATCCTACATCGGGGATGTGCCGTCGGCCGCGGTGAAGGACATGGTCAAAAAAGGAAGGCTGCGGGCCACGGCTGATTTCAACGCGCTCAAGCACATGGACACCATCAATATCTGCGTTCCCACGCCGCTTCGCAAAAGCCGCGATCCGGACATTTCCTACGTGGTGAACGCCGTCCGGGAAATCGAAACGCGCAGCCGGCCCGGCCAGATGGTGATCCTCGAAAGCACGACCTATCCCGGCACGACGCACGAAATTCTACAGACCGCTCTGGAGCGCCGCGGCCGGAAGATCGGCGTCGACGCCTTTGTGGCCTTTTCTCCGGAGCGCGTCGATCCGGCGAACCGGAAATTTACGATTGAGAATACCCCGAAGGTCGTCGGCGGGGTGACGACCGCCTGCACGGAACTGGCGGTGCTATTTTACAAACTCGCCATTTTGCAGGTCGTTCCCGTCAGTTCTCCGACCGTGGCCGAGATGGTTAAACTGCTCGAAAACACTTACCGCGCCATCAATATCGGTCTGGCGAATGAAATGGCGCAGCTGTGCCGGAAACTGAACATCGACGTCTGGGAAGTCATTGACGCGGCCGCGACAAAGCCGTTCGGATACATGCCCTTTTATCCCGGCCCGGGTCTGGGCGGCCACTGCATCCCGGTCGATCCGCTGTATCTGGCCTGGAAAGTCAAACTCTTCAACGTGACCGCCAAGTTTATCGAGCTGGCGACCGAGGTCAACAGCGCGATGCCGGATTTTGTGGTGGACATGCTGGTTGAAATTCTCAACCGCCGGCGGAAATCGGTATCGGGATCGAAGCTGATTGTTCTGGGCGCGACTTACAAGCGGGACGTGGCGGATTTGCGGGAGTCTCCGGCGGTGGAGATCATCGAAAAACTGCTGCACTGGGGCGCGGACGTGACCATCTGTGATCCAAACCTGCCGGTCGTCACGGTGGGTGACCGGCAGATCCGCACGATCGACGTGACCCCCGAACTGCTTCGCCGGTCAGACCTGGTATTAATCGTGACGGACCATTCGGCATTCAACTATGAAATGATTGTGACTCATTCCCCCCATATTTTTGACACGCGAAACGTCATCTACCGGACCCTGGGCCGACACGCGCCAAACGTCACGCGCCTGTAACACCGGTGGCGGCATGTTGCCCCAAGTGACATGAACCTCGACAGCCCCTTTTTCCGATATCTGAGCATCAGTCTTCTGGCGTTTCTGGTTTCCTCCGCTCTGATCCCGATTTTGATCCGTCTGGCGAACAGACTGGACGTAACGGACAAGCCGGCCCAGCGAAAAGTTCATACCGAGCCAAAGCCATTGCTGGGCGGGCTGGCCATCTTCATCAGTTACGGGGTCTGCATGCTGTTTGTTCTGAAGTATTTCATATCCGCCGAGTATCCCCTGCGGCACATTTTCTGGGCTCTCTACGGATCGTCGTGTTTCCTACTGGTCGTCGGCGTTCTGGATGACATCCGGAACCTCTCGGCCACCACCAAACTGGTCTGCCAGATCATCGCCGCCGCCGTCATGATCTACATGGGCGTCCGCGTCCGATTCTGGCTTGAAACCGACTGGCTTCAGGGACTCCTGACGCTGTCCTGGTTTATCGTCATCACCAACGCGTTTAACCTGCTCGACAACATGGACGGCCTTTCGGGCGGAGTTGCGTCTCTCACGGCGTTTTTGTATTTTCTCCTGTGCCTCTACATGGGCGAGCAGGAATTCGCGTACCTTCTTCTGGCGCTCACCTTTTCCATCGTTGGATTTCTCAAATATAATTTTTATCCGTCCAAAATTTTCATGGGCGACGCCGGCAGTCTCTTTATCGGATTCAACCTCGCCACCTTCTCATCCATCATCACCTACATCGGCCATGGTCCGGCCCAGCACCTGCCGGTCGTCACGCCGCTGATCATTTTTTCGGTTCCGCTCTACGACACCGCATCGGTGGTATGGCTCCGTTTGAAAGAGGGCCGCAGCATCTTCAGGGCCGACAAGAATCATTTTTCCCATCGCCTGGTGGCTCTCGGCATGACCCACCGGCAGGCGGTGACGGTCATTCTCCTTCTCACCTTCGCGGTCGGCCTCATGGCGGTGCTCCTGCCCAAACTCACCGGCGCCCAGGGCGTCCTGGTGCTGCTCCATACCGCCATCCTGTTTGTCGTGATCGCCATGCTCGAACGCAGCGGGGCGATCCGGATGCGGGAGCTGGGGGAAAACGGGGACACGGTTAAAAAATCCTAGAGGAATGTGGAAATCGCTGATCCGGAGCCGGAGTTTCTGGGCGGGGATGATTCTTTCCTGCGCGGGCCTGGCCGTGGCGCTCCATGGCGTCGGGCCGGCGGATCTGAAGCGGGAGCTGGCCGAAGTTGCCTGGCATCTGGCGCTGGCGATCAGCGCCGTGTCGTTTCTATCGGGCGTAGCGCGTGCCTGGCGATGGAAGATCGCGTTGGACAGTTTTTCATCCCTCTCATTTAAAAACGTCTGTTCCGCGTTCATGGCGGGACTATTCGGCCTGAACGTCATCCCCGCGCGGGTCGGCGAGTATCTTCGGGTGTATGTGCTGGGAAAGAGTTCATCGCTCAGTCAGAGTTCGATACTGGCCACGGTTGTGTTTGAGCGGATCCTGGACGGTCTGACGATATTAACCATTTTTCTGGTGGCGATGATGACCCGGAGCGCGGATGAGTCGGGCCGGCTGGGCGGTTTTATCCGGAAGGAATTTTTGCTGTTGATCCCGGCTATTTTTTTTCTATGTCTCGGATTTCTCCACGATGTCTGGCGCCGGCCGGCCCGCTGGGCGGGATGGATCGGCCGATTCGCCCCGCTGCTGGGTTCGGCCGGCGCGCGTCTGCCGGGAATGATGGAACGGTTTTCGAAAGGGCTGGTGATTTTTTCGGATCTGGGCCGGCTGGCCCGCTACATCACGTGGTCATTCGCTTCATGGCTTCTGGCCGCGCTGTACTTTTATTTGAATTTTTTGATTCTTGATATTGATCTCGGATTTTCGGAGGCGATTGTCGTACTGGCGGTGACGGTGGTCGGCGTGATGCTGCCGGCGGCGCCAGGATTTGTCGGCACCTATCATGCCTTCTGCAAGGGGACATTGGTGATCCTGGGCGTGGACGAGGCCGCCGCTCTCACCTTCGCCGTCGTCACGCACGCGCTCCCGTTCGCCCTGAACACGCTGGCCGGATTTGTCTGTGTTCTGCGCGAAAACGTTCGGCTGGCGGAACTGTCCTCCAAACCGACCGATGCGTAGGTCCGGATGAAAGCCCTCATCCTGGCCGCCGGATACGCCACGCGGCTCTACCCGCTCACCCGGACGGTTCCCAAGCCCCTCCTCGACATCGGCCATCAGAGCATGATTAACCATTTGCTTGACCGGATCGAACCGCTCCCCCTATCCGAAATACTGCTGGTGACCAATCATAAATTCGCCGGCCAGTTTCTCAACTGGTCAAAATCCCGTGCGCGGCCTGTCACCATCCTGGACGATGGAACGATCAGTGAGACCGACCGGCTGGGCGCCACCGGCGACATGGCGTTTGCCGTCCGAGATCGGCGGATAGAGGAGCCGCTGCTGGTGATTGCGGGAGACAATTTATTTGATTTTTCGCTGGAGGCGTTCGTTTCCGATTTTGGTAAATCCGTCGAGCCGCTGGTGGGACTTTACGAGTATCCAAAGTGGAATCATCTGTCCAAATATGGCATTGTGACCCTGAACGGGTCGGGCCGGTTTGTCGAGTTCGTCGAGAAGCCGGCCGATCCCAAGTCCAACTTGGTGTCGATGTGTCTGTACCTCTTTCACGCGTCGACTCTGCCAAGCTTGGGCGAGTATCTGAGCGGGCCCGAACCGAAAGACGCCCCGGGGCATTACATCCGGTGGCTGATGTCGAAAGGTCCGGTGCGGGGGCATCGGTTCAGGGGCGTATGGTTGGACATTGGTGATCTGGATTCATTAGAGGAAGCCAGGAAAATTTTTGGAAAGAAGGAGTGAGTCATGGGAATGATGCAGGATGTCAAGTCTCTGTCGCTGACCAAGGAAGGCGTCACGCGAATCGAATGGGCCCGGAGGTTCATGCCGGTGGTCCGGATCGTTGAGGAGAGGTTCCGGAGGGAAAAACCGTTGAAAGGCATCCGGCTCGCCGCCTGTCTTCACGTCACCAGCGAAACCGCGAATTTGATGCGGGCCCTCAAGGCCGGCGGCGCCGATGTGCGGCTGTGCGCGTCAAACCCTCTCTCGACTCAGGACGATGTAGCGGCGGCGCTCGTTAAAGAATACGGTATTCCGACCTTTGCCGTGCGCGGTGAGGATCGCAAGCGGTATTATTCCCATATCCGCGCGGCGCTCGGCCATGAGCCGCAGATCACCATGGATGACGGCGCCGATCTGGTGTCGGAACTCCACAAGACCAAAAACGGACACGCCGGCGGCCGGCGGCCCATTCTCGGCGGCACCGAAGAGACCACCACGGGTGTGATCCGGCTCAGGAGCATGGCAGCCAAGGGCGTGCTCAAATTTCCCGTCATATCGGTCAACGACGCCGACACCAAGCACCTCTTTGACAATCGATACGGCACCGGTCAGAGTACGCTTGACGGAGTCATCCGCGCGACCAACACCCTGATCGCCGGCCAGACGGTGGTTGTCTGCGGCTACGGTTGGTGCGGCCGCGGCATCGCGGAACGGTCCCGTGGACTCGGGGCGCATGTGGTGGTGGTTGAAGTCGACGCGGTGCGTGCGCTGCAGGCGGTCATGGACGGATTCCGGGTGGAGCCGATAGCCAAAGCCGCGGTTAAGGGAGATGTGTTCATCACGGTCACCGGCGACATCAATGTCCTCCGGGGCGAACATTTCCTCAGAATGAAAGACGGCGTGATCCTGGCCAACTCCGGTCATTTCAATGTCGAGATCGACATCCCCACCCTTGGGAAAATGTCCAAGGCGGTTCGGACGCTTCGGAACAATGTCCAGGAATACGTCCTGAAAAACGGCAAACGAATTGTCCTGCTGGGCGAGGGCCGGTTGGTGAATCTGGCCGCGGCCGAGGGTCATCCGGCGATGGTCATGGACATGAGTTTCGCCAATCAGTCCCTGGCCGCCGAATATCTGACGCGGCACGGCCATGAGCTCAAGCGGCAGGTCTATCCGGTTCCCAAGGAAATTGACGAGGCCATCGCGCGGCTCAAACTCAAAACCATGGGCGTCGCCATTGACCGTCTCACGGAAGAACAACGGCAGTATCTGGCCTCATGGGAAATGGGCACCTGAGCCGTTTTATCCCGAACTGCCTTTTCGATCGACCATGGGTTTGTCTCCGGTCGATGACCGCCTGAGTTCACCCCCGCCGTTGGCCATGGTCGACACCCAGGATTCGTTGCCGGATTATTCAATGCAGGGCCGGAGACTCATCGACGTCCGGACCGGCGCGGTCTCGTCGATGCGTGATATGACCCAGGCCCAGCTCTTCGGTCTCATCCTCCGGCTCGTACAGATGATCTTCCGGTTCGACACGTGCTCCGTCTTTTCCTATGACCCGAAACTTCGACGGCTCGTCCTCGCCGAGAATATCGGCATGCCCGCCGGTTTTGCCGGGCCCGATTTTATTTCCCTCGATGACGACCCGGCCATCAATCAGGTCGTGACGGAAGCCAAGGCGATTGTCGTGAATTCGCCTCTATCCGACCGGCGGTCGGCGCTCATTCGGGCCTTCATGGCCGTCCCGATCGTTCTCAACGACCGTGTGGTCGGAACGCTGAATATGAGCTGCGTGTCCGACCAACCCTACGAGGATGAGGATCTTCAGAGGCTGAACGCCATCGCCTCCCAGGCCGCCGTCCTGGTTCAGTCGCTCAGGACTTTTTCGGAACTGGAGACGGAACAGCGCGAAATCCTGGAAACCGTCCCCCTCCCGATTGTCCGGATTAATTTTTCCGCCGGCCGCTGTTTCGTCAATGCGGCCGCCAAGATTTTTTTTGATTTGCCGACCAGCACGCCCGGTCTGGACGAGTTTGATCTGCAGGCAAGGAAGATGCTCGAGCGCCCGCTGGCGCCTATCCTGGATGAGGTCCGGCAAAGGGGAGTGGATCGGGGCGGGATTGAGATCAAGTGCCAGGGCGAGCGGGATGGGATCATGAATTTGACGGTGGCGGCGATTACGTCCGAGGATCGCACGACCGGCGCCATTCTGGTCTTTGAGGACCTGACGGAGATTCTGAACGCGCGGGAAATCGCCGAGAGAAACGAGCGGCTGGCCGCGCTGGGACAACTTGCCGCCGGCGTTGCCCACGAGATCAAAAATCCGCTGACGTCCATCAAGGGATTTACGCAGCTGCTCAAGAACAAGAAAAAGGACCAGGCCTTCATTGAAAAATATGTCACCCTGGTCTCCGGCGAGGTCGACCGCCTCGATCACATCGTCGATCAGCTCCTGCAGCTTTCCCGGCCCAAGTCGGCCAAATTGAAGCGCGCGGATGTCCGGGAGTGCCTTCGGAAGGTCGCCGAACTGACGGAAGAACAGATGAAAAAGAAATCGATCGAATATGTGGAAGAGATCCCCTCGTCTCCGGTGATCCTGATGATTGATTCGGCCCAGATCGAGCAGGTGGTATTGAACATCGTCCTGAACGCCATCGAGGCGGTGCCGCCGAGGGGCGGCGTCATCCGGGCCACCATCGAGACGCACCCGGCATCCGCGGTCCTCAGCATCCAGGACAACGGCCGGGGCGTCAAGGCCGAGTATCTGGACAAATTATTCAATCCATTTTTTACCACCCGTCGCGGCGGGACCGGTCTCGGTCTGGCCGTGTCGCACCGGATCGTGACGGACCATGGTGGAAAGATATTTGTGACCAGCGAACCCTCCTTCGGCGCCCGGTTCGCGATCGAGCTGCCTCGGGCCGCCGCCCGGTCATGAGCAAGCCCTCCGCCCGGGCGACCGTGCTTGTCATCGACGATGATGTTTCCATCGGAGAGTTTTTCCGGGAACTCTTTTCGGCCCAGTACGACGTTGTCATCGCTAATGCCGGAGAAGAGGGGTTCAGGAAATTTCAGGAGCTGGACCCCGAGGTGGTCCTCCTGGATGTCCGTCTGCCGGACACATCGGGCGTGGACGTCTTTGAAAAAATCAAGAAATCATCGCCGCCCCATCCGTCTGTCATCATGATCACCGCAAACCGGGATGTCGAATCCGCCATCCGCGCCATGAAGCTCGGCGCCTTTGACTACCTCCTCAAACCCTTCGGCTCGAACGAAGAGCTGCAGGTGATTGTCGATAAGGCGGTGGAAGACCGGAATCTGCGCCACGAGGTCCGGACGCTCCGGCGGGAGGTCAAACAGTTTTACAGCCCGGACAACCTGATCGGCGCAAGCGCGGCCATGAAGGCGGTCCAGGAGAGGATCGATAGAGTCCTGGACAATGACGTGACGGTGTTGATTCGGGGGGAGAGCGGGACAGGCAAGGAAATGGTCGCGCGGGCCATTCATTACGGGGGCCAGCGGGCGGACCGGCCCTTTGTCGCGCTGAATTGCGCCGCCATTCCGGAAAATCTTCTGGAAAATGAGCTGTTCGGGCATGAAAAAGGCGCCTTTACCGGCGCGGTCAACTTTCGCAAGGGAAAATTTGAGATGGCCGACACGGGCACGATTTTTCTCGACGAGATCGGCGCGCTCGATTACGGTCTTCAGGCCAAACTCCTGCGCGCTCTCCAGGAACGGGAAGTCGAGCGGGTCGGCGGCGGCAGGCCGATCTCGATCAATGTCCGGATTGTATCCGCCACCAGCCGCAATCTGGAGGCGGCCATCCAGGATCAGAGATTCCGCGATGACCTTTTTTACCGCATCAACGTCATGACGATTGTCGTCCCTCCCCTGCGCGACCGCCGGGATGATGTCCCCCTGCTGGCCGACCATTTTTTGAAAAAGCACGCTCCGCGGTTTGGCCGGACCGGTGTCCAGGAATTCTCAAAAGCCGCGATGGACAAACTGGTCGCTCATGCCTGGCCGGGCAACGTCCGGGAGCTGGAAAACACGGTCGAGCGGACCCTCATTTACGCCGCCGGCGCCCTGATCCTTCCGGAACACATCGATCTGCCGGACCCTTCGGCGATGCCGGCCTCCGGGTCTCTTCCACCGCCGGGTGGACCGGCGGGCAGCAGCCTGGAGGCCGCGGAGCGGGCGGCGATTCTTGACGCTCTGAAATCGACCGGCGGCAACATTTCCCACGCGGCCGACATCCTCGGGATCACCCGCAAGACTCTGCGGGCGAAAATCGAAAAATATGGTATTCAAAAGTGAGCCCGGCGCTTCAGGGCATTCGGATTCTGGATTTGACCAAGGTTCTTGCGGGACCCTTCGCGACGCAGATCCTGGGAGATTTCGGCGCGGATGTCATCAAGATCGAGCGGCCAGGCGAAGGGGACGACACGCGGGCTTTCGGGCCGCCGTTTGTCGAAGGGGAGAGCACGTATTTTCTATCGATCAATCGGAACAAGCGCAGCCTCGCCCTCAATTTGAAATCCGCCGCGGCCATCCGGCTCGTTGAAAAAATCGCCTCCGGATCCGATGTCCTCATCGAAAATTTCCGGCCCGGCAGCCTGAGGAAAATGGGGCTGGACTTTTCCACCCTGCACGCCAAATACCCGCGCCTGATTTACGTCTCCATTTCCGGCTTCGGCGCCACCGGCCCTGACGCCCTTCGGCCCGGATACGACCTGGCGGTCCAGGGGCTGTCCGGACTCATGAGCATCACCGGCGCGACCGGCGGGCCGCCGACCAAAGTCGGGACATCCATCGCGGATCTGGTGGCGGGACTCTACGCCGTCCAGGGAACGCTGCTGGCACTCTACGCCAGGGAAAAATCAGGCCGTGGACAGTTCGTCGATATATCCATGCTCGACGGCCAGGTCTCTCTTCTGACCTTTCAGGGCCAGAAATATCTCTCCACCGGCGCCGTGCCCCGCCGGATGGGCAATCAGCATCCGAGCATCTGTCCCTACGAAACGTTTGAATCATCGGACGGATTTTTCAATATCGCCGTCGGAAACGACAGGATCTGGGCGACATTTTGCGCGACGATCGGGAAAAATGATCTGGTGTCGGACCCACGGTTTACGACAAATCCGGAGCGGGTCAAAAACCACGACGCGCTCATGTCCGTATTGAACCCTCTGTTCAAGTCCCGTCCGTCCGGGGCGTGGCTTGAGATGCTGGACAGGGCCGGTGTCCCGGCGGCGCCGATTCTCGATGTCGATCAGGTCTTCGCCCATCCTCAGGTTCAGGCCCGCCGGATGCGCCTGCCCGTTCCGCACAGCCGGATTGGTTCTCTCGAAATGGCCGGCACGCCGGTGACTCTCTCCGAAACGCCAGCCCACATCCGGCGAGGCCCGCCGCTTCTGGGAGAGCACACCGCCGCCCTGCTTGGAGAATTCGGCCTGACCGTCGCCGAGGTCGACGAGTTGCGGCGGGACGGGGCATTTCAGCCATGAGGCTGTCGGACTGGCGTAAGACCGTTTATGAGCCGCTCATCCAAAAACGTCCCGAGCGAAAACGGGCATTCAAAACCAGTTCCGATATTGATGTGGAGCCGCTGTATTCTCCCGCTGTCCCGGACAAACGGCTGGGTATGCCCGGCGAGTACCCGTTCACCCGCGGGGTTGTGGCCAGCATGTACCGGGGGAAATTCTGGACGATGCGGCAGTACGCGGGATTCGGGACGGCGGCGGAATCGAACGCGCGGTACCGGTTTTTGCTCTCCCAGGGCCAGACCGGCCTCTCGGTCGCTTTTGATCTGCCCACCCAGCTCGGGCTTGATTCCGACGACCCACTCGCCCGCGGCGAGGTCGGGAAAGTGGGCGTGGCAATCGATTCGATCGAGGACATGGACCGTCTCTTCGCCGGCATCCCGCTCGACCGCGTGTCAGTCTCCATGACGATCAACGCGCCAGCAGCCATTCTCTGGGCTTTGGTGATCGCTCTCGCCCGCCGACGCGGAATTTCACTGGACAAGCTTGAGGGAACGATTCAGAACGACGTGCTCAAGGAGTACATTGCCCGCGGCACCTACATTTTTCCGCCCCGCCCGTCCATTCGCGTCGTGACCGATATTTTCGAGTATGCGTCCCGCGAGGTCCCGAACTGGAACACGATTTCCATTTCCGGTTATCACATCCGCGAGGCCGGCGCGACCGCGGCGCAGGAGCTGGGGTTGACGTTCGCGAACGCTGTCTGTTACGTCGAATCCGCCATGGCTCGGGGTCTTGATCCGGATCGCTTTCTGCCGCGCGTCTCGTTTTTTTGGAACGCGCACAACCAGTTTTTCGAGGAGATCGCCAAATTCCGCGCCGCGCGGAGGCTCTGGGCGGGACTCTGCCGGGATCGATTCAAGGCGCGGGACCCGAGATCGTGGATGCATCGGTTCCACGTGCAGACCGGCGGATCGACCCTCACCGCGCAGCAGCCGCTGAACAACATCGCCCGAACCACCGTCCAGGCCCTCGCCGCGGTCATCGGCGGCGCGCAGTCCCTTCATACGAACGCCTACGACGAGGCGCTCTGCCTTCCGACGGAGACGGGCGCGACCGTTGCGCTCCGGACGCAGCAGATTCTTGCGACCGAGAGCAAAGTCGGCGACACGGTAGATCCGGTGGGCGGGTCCTATTTTGTGGAGTGTCTAACGGATCAGATCGAGTCGTCGGCGGCGGAGATCATCCGGAAGATCGATGACATGGGCGGCGCCGTGGCGGCCATCGAGGCCGGATACCCGCAGCGGGAAATCCAGAGAAGCGCCTATGCCTTCCAGCAGGCCGTCGAGAGGAAGGACGAGATCGTTGTCGGCGTCAATGAATTCAAAA
>CAZHRJ010000021.1:0-5356 GCA_964534765.1 uncultured bacterium | reverse complement strand
AAAACGGAAAAGGAAACTCCGGTCCCGGTTCTCAAAATCGACATGAAATCCGAAAAGAACCAGGTCAAACGCGTCCGCGCGTTTCGCAGGAAACGCAATGCGCGAAGAGCCTCGGCCGCATGCGCGCGGCTTGAACAAGCGGCGGCCGGCAGCGAAAATCTCATGCCGCATATCGTGGCGGCGGTCGAGGCCGGCGCCACCGTCGGCGAAACCGCGACCGCGCTTAAAAATGTCTTCGGAGAGGCCCAGCATGCCCGAACGATTTAGACACGGTGACAAAAAGTCCATTCTGACCCGGCGGTGGCCTGCGGCGATCCTGGTCCTGCCGGTGCTGGCCTGTTTTCTGCTGGCCGCGTGTCAGTTGCCGAATTACAAATGGACTCGCGTTCGAAAAGACCGGAGCGCGGATGTTGCCCGGAGCCGGTTGAATCTCAAGAGTTTTTTTGGACCGAAGGAAAAAGTTGAAAATTTTTTCAACGCGTACCGGCAGAAGGATTGGAAGACGATGGAATCCATGATGAGCGCGTATTCCGATCTCCGGTTCGTCAAGGACCGGGTCGAGGAGGATTTCAGGGCGTACGTAGAGATTGTGCCGCTCGTCTGGACCGAGGAGCCGGTCTACAACGAGGAACAGGATCGCGTCCGGATTCAGGTCCAGTTCGCGGTCGAAAAAATTCAGATGAACAGCGGGTCACTCAGCCGCAGAGAGGGACGCGGGGCTTTTATCCTCACCCGCAAGGGCGGCTGGGACATTGTCGGATATGTCGGAGACCCATTCTGGGGCGTGGCGGACAAATGAAGACTCGGGCGCCCGGGCGCGTGCTGATCGCCAAAGTCGGGTTGGACGGCCATGACCGCGGAGCCAAGGTCGTCGCGCAGGGCCTCCGGGACGCCGGGTTTGAGGTGGTTTACACGGGCATCCGCCAGAGGCCTGATGATGTCGTCCGGGCATGCATCGAAGAGGATGTTCGGGCCATGGGCCTTTCCTCCCTGTCCGGCGGGCATCTGGCCAATTTTTCGGATGTGGTCAAATCCCTCAAAAAGCACAAGCTCTTCGGTAAAATTTGGCTCTTCGCCGGCGGCGTCATTCCCGAGGATGACAGAAAAAAATTGATGAAAATGGGATTTTGTCAGATCTATCCGCCCGGCACGCCTCTTGGCTCCATTGTCGGCGATTTGAAAAAACAGCTTGCCAAGGTCTGAACGCGCCATGGCCTCCAAACCGGTGAAGCCCCGGGGACGAAAAAAAATTCCCGCAGACCCGCTTGATTCCAAATCCAGGCACAATCTCGCCAAACTCCTCTCTCTCCTGGACGATGAAGATGCCGCGGGGCTGGAGCGTCTGTCGGACTGCCGGATCGACCGGTTGCCCTATCTGGTCGGCGTCACCGGCGCCGCCGGTGTCGGCAAGAGCCTGCTTCTGTCGAGACTCATCCGGAACTGGATGGCGTCAACCCCCGGGGCCGGGCCGGTCGGCGTCCTCGCGGTCGATCCGACCAGCCCCGTCAGCGGCGGGGCCTTGCTGGGAGACCGGGTCCGAATGCCGAATCTGCCGGCGGGAGTATTTCTCCGGAGCGTCGCCACGCGCGGCGGGACCGGTGGGCTTTCGGAAAAAATGGTAGATTTCGCGTCGGCCATGAAAAGTTTTGGATGCGATCCCGTGTTCATCGAGACGGTCGGAATCGGACAGGATGAATGGGCCATCCGGCAGGTAGCCGATACGCTGATCATGGTTGAGGCGCCGGGATTGGGCGACGAGATCCAGGCCATGAAGGCCGGCCAGAGCCTGGTGGCGGACATTCTGGTCGTCAACAAGGCCGATAAACCGGGCGCGGCCGAATCCGCCGCCATCCTGGCCGATACGATCGGAAAACCTCCGCTTCTGGTTTCGGCGCTGGATGGAACCGGCATCCAGGGTCTGACGGACGCCCTGGCGGATCAACAAAGACTCGCGATGGCGCCGCCGGTCAAATCCGCGGCCGACCGGAAAAAATTCGCTTGGAGATTTTCCGCCGCGCTTGGGAAAAAATGGTCCCGCCGGCTTGCCCAGTCCGCGGAGGACATCGTCGGCGATCCGGCAAATCCATCGTCGGTCTCCCAACTCTATCGCCGAATCCACCATTGTCTGGCCTTCCTGCCCGATCATGTCGCGATCGCGGTACCGTCGCTGGATGAATCGATCGAGGTCTTTCAACGGCTCGGATTTTTCCTGGAACGCAGGGAAATCTTCCCGGCCGAGAAGGTCGAGACGGCCTTTTTCAACGCCGGCGGATTTCACATCGAATTGTTGAAACCGACCTCGGCGGACAGTCCCATTGCCGCCTTTCTCTCCGACCGGCAGGGTGGACTTCATCACATCGCATTCGAGGTCGGCGATATTCAGGAGGCAAAGAGGCGCGTGATGGCCGGGGGATTCCAGACGATCGGGTCCGTCCGGCCGGGCACTCGGGGGAAACAGATTCTGTTCCTCCATCCCAAATCGACCTGCCGAACCCTGCTTGAATTTTGCGCCTGTGACATGCACGCTGACGCGGACAGGAGGATGCATTCGACATGTTGATCTGCAACATCGACGGCACCATCGCCGACAACGCCCATCGTCGCCGGGAACTGACGGATGGATCGTTTGATTGGGATTATTTTCTAAAGCCCGACCTGATTTCCCAGGACCGCGTTTTTCCGTATGTTCGGGAAGTCCTCAATCGGCTGACCGTGCGGCATCCGCTGATTCTTCTCTCCGGCCGCGAGGAGCGGTTTCGGACGATCACCCGGACATGGCTGGCGGAACAGGGGCTGGTCACGCCCGCCAAGTTGTATCTGCGGGCGGATGGCGACCGCCGGTCGTCCACGGAATTTAAAAATGACATTCTATCGAGGATCATCGAACACGCTCACGAGGCCATCACCTTCGTGGACGACAACGCCGAAATGGAACCTATCTGCGGCCGGTACGGAATACAACTTTTGCGCGCTCCCGCCATCTGGGAGGATCTGTTTCGGTATATTCACCTGCTGTGACGCCGGCGATGGCCGACCCGGTCTCCGCGCCCACGTCTGTCGGCCGAGCCGGTCCTGTGGCTTCCGGCGCAGGCGGACTGCCGCCCAAAACCGTACTGGTGTTGATCGACGGCGTTCGATATGACGCGATCTACAAGATCAACGACTGGGTGGGTCTGCCCAACATCTGGCGGATCATCAATGACGGAGTTCTCTGGAGAAATATTTACACCTTCGAGCCGTTCCTGACCAATCACATCACGCAAAAAATTCTGACCGGACATCAGAACTACGCTCAGAGTTACACTCTCTTTCAGCGCCTCGAATATCTCGGATTTCGGACCGCGTCGGTCGGAACCAATCCCTGGGACGGCCGTGGCGCGCGATTCAATGTTGACAACCTCTACGACAAGCGTCACAATTATCTTTCCGACGACGTCCGGTTCGATGCGGCGGTCGCCATCCTGCCCAAAGTCGATTTTGCCTATCTCTATACGGTCGAAACTGACGAATATGCTCACGTTTGCCGGGACAACAAGCGCCACATCTATTCTTGGGGATCGCCCTATGTCTGGGCGATCAAGCGAACGGACGAGCGCCTTGGGAGGCTCAGATACCATCTCGACCAGATCGCTCCCGGAAACTTCAACCTCATCTGTGTCGCCGATCACGGCATGACCGACCAGGGCCGGCACAGCATCGCGCTCTGGACCACGCATGAGGTTACCCATGTGCCGGTATTCGCCATGGGAACGAATTTCAAGCGGGGGGTGAAAGTCGACCAGCGGTTTTATGTGACGGACCTTGCTCATTCCATCATCAATCTGTACGACCCGCGCGTACCCGCGCATATGTTCAATAGCGTCATTCGGCGCGGCCAGTGGCAGGGCCGCGCCGTGACGTCCGGCGCCGCCTGACGATCACCGCACCTTTCGCGCCTCCAACAGCTTCGATTCGTAGTACGCCGATTCCATCGGCCTGTCCATGGTCTTGTAGAGATCGACCAGCTTCTCCAGAGTCTGAATGATGTTCGGGTGATTCGGCGGATAGATTTTTTCACCGATCGAGAGTGACAGTTTGTAGTGCCGCTCCGTATCCGTTGGCCGGTTCAGGGCTCCATACACCAATCCCAGATTATAATGGACGTCGCCGACCTTTGGATGTTTCTCGCCCCGTAGCCGGCGGAAAATCGCGAGCGACTCTTCCAACGCGTCGAGCGATTCGGGGTATCGGCCCATTGACCGGTAGATGAGCCCCAGATTGTTTAAATTGTCCGCCACCTCAACATTCTCCCGGCCCAGCGCCTTTTCCCGAATCACCAGCGCCTCCCGGATCAGCCGCTCCGCCTCATCCAGCCGGTTCTGCGATTGACAGATCAGCGCGAGGTCGCCGATCGTCGTAGCCACCTCCGGATGATCCAGCCCGAGAGCTTTTTGCTGGATCGCCAGCGACCTCCGGAGGAGCGGCTCAGCGGCGCCCGGCCTGGCGGTGAAAAAATAAGACCCGGCAAGATCATTCAGGCTTTTGGCCACTTCCGGATGGTCCGGCCCGAGCGACTTTTCCTTGATGGCAATCAGCCGAAGCAGGTGCGGCTCCGCCTCGGGAAATCGGTTTAGATTTCGATAGAGCACGACCAGATGGTGCAGCAGGCCGCCCAGCCGGGAATCATCGGCACGTCCTGGCCGGTCCAGGATGGCAAGCGCCCGCAGATACGCGTCTTCAGCCTGGGCCGGCCGGCGCGTCGATTCATGGACGGCGGCACGGTCGATCCAATAGCTGACCCACTCGATATGGTCGGATGACCAGAGCCGCTCACCAACTTCCCGGTACCGCCCGTATTGAGTCTCCGCCTCCATGAATCGATTCTGTTTTCGATTGAAATCTCCAAATGACTTGAGAACCCTCGCGTATTCCGTATCCCAGATCCGCGCGGATTTCTCATAAACTGCCAGCGCGTGCCGATAGAGCCGGCCGGACTCCTCGGGATCCCTCACAGCGCTGATTCGAGCCAGCAAATACAGATCTCCGGCAAACCGGGGATGATCGGCGCCCACCTGCCGGCGGCGGGCGTCCAGCGCCGCCGAGTAGTGGTCGTACGCCTTCTTGTAATTCTCCCATGATTCTTCCATCTCTCCCTGCCGTTCGTGCTGGTCCGGATCAAGTCCATCGCGTTCCGCCGCCGGGCCGATGGGTTTTCTGGAAGCCACTCCGTCAGAGGGACCGGACAGTCGGTCTGTGACCAGCCAGGAATCTGTTCCAATCTCCAATTGGGCGTTCCGGCCGGCATGGCCCTTGACGATGACCTGAATGCATCGGTTCAGATTGCCCGGTGGATACGCGTCATCCTGAAATCGATAAA
>CAZHRJ010000020.1:0-31185 GCA_964534765.1 uncultured bacterium | reverse complement strand
TCTACACGCGTAAGATCGTCGGCAGCGTCAGATGTGTATAAGAGACAGGATGATGCAATGGGCGCTGGAAATGAATCCGCACCACCGGGCAACGATTCCGGCCGATGTCGCGGAAACAATATCGGCGATCTGTCAGGATGAGACGTACTGGCTGACCGGCAACGTGATCGGCGTTGACGGCGGCGAGTTTATCGTCGGATAGAGTCGATGTGCCGTCCGGCTTCGTACCGGTAGAATGTTCCGGTTCGGGGTTCGGACGACAGCAGATGGCCGGCCATTGTTTGAGCTTGGGTTTCATTCCCCGCCCGCCGGGCTTCGCCAAGGATGTCGATTTTCGCCAGCCTCGTTGATAGATCTGTTCGATCCTGAAATTTCAGCCGGAGGCGATCGAAGGGCAGGCGCCGGAGTGTCTCGTGATAGGTCCGAAACGGCTGCCGGCCGTAATCGGTGACGGCGATATCGAGCCAGGTTTCAATGTTGAGTCCTGTGACGCAATAGGGCGGCCGGTTGAACTCATTTGAGACGATCCGGTTCAATTCAGCCAGCCGGTCAAGCCAGCCGGTCATTCGGGAGCGTCTCACGTCCGGCAGAACCGGCCGGTCCGGCTCCCGGCAATTGTCCATGTTGTCGATGCCCATCCGGTCCAGCACCGGGTAGCCGAACACCCGGCAGATGAACCCGCGCGACGGGTGAACCCGGCAGAGCCGGTTGGCGGGGTCTTCGAACCGGCATTTAAAGTTGAACGCGAACGATTGCTCAACCATTTCGGCGTTGAACCACGACTCAAGATCATCGGTGGAGCAGCTTTCGAAGAGCCATGTAAAGAGATGGAGGGTTTCGACAAACGTGATATGCGGGCTTGCGCAGCACTTCCCGCAGGAGGTGCAGGAAACGGGCGGCAATTCCTGATACAGTCCCGCCAGCGCCTGATCGATTCGTCCCAGCCGGTCTTCTTCAACACGTCCAACCATGCCAACCTTTTCGGCCGGCCGCGCGGGTTCCCTTAGACCATGGATGGTCTGTGCCGGCGACCCCATGGATGGGGGAAGTGTCGCGCGAGGCCATGGACGGCCGGAGCGACCGAGTGCCATGGACGGCAATGGGCCGCCGGCCTTAAACGGCGCCGGTCGTGTCGGCGGAGATCAGTTGAATGATTTTATCGTAAATGACGCGCGGGACCGCCACTGCCGCCAGTTTGACGGCCTGTGTGAGAAAAGGGTCGAATGGCGTCTCCCGGATCATGTAATTCTGAAAGCGCCGCTTGTCCCCGGCGTCCGCGATTTTCTTCAAAATGAGGATCGAGACAACCAGATCGTCCAGATACCCGATCTGAAGAACCGTCGTGTCGGGAATGAAGTCCTCCTTGTGAATCAAATACGAAAACGCGTACGCGGCCCAGTACCGGTCGATCGCGTCGAAATCCTCCAGAATCAGAATGTCCGCCAGAATTCGTACCAGGTCCGGCAGGCTCAGCAAAAGGTCATACACCTCGTCCGGCTGGACGGTGTATGACTCGTCCTTGATGATCTGCCGGACACGGGTTTTGATCTCTGATTCATGGACATAAATCTCATCTTCGATCAACTTCGGGACCGCTCTCATCTGACCTCCCTCATCTTTTGTCGACGCTGAAATATTTCGCCTGCGGATGGTGGAACACCAGCGCCGATACGGACGCTTCCGGCTCCATCATGCACCCCTCTGTGAGCTGAACACCGACATCCGCCGGATCGAGGAGGGAGAAGAGTTTTTTCTGATCGTCGAGGTTGGGACAGGCCGGATATCCGAAACTGACCCGGACGCCGCGGTAGCGGCATTTCAAGAGATCCTTGAGCGCCGTCCCCGGCGCGTCACCGATCGTCCACATCGCCCGAATTCGCTGATGCAGCAGCTCCGCAAACGCCTCAGCTGACTCAATCGCCAGCGCCTGCAGCGCGTGGCTCTTCAAGTATGACCCGCTCTCTTTGAGCGACTCGGCCCGGTCGCGGACGCCGTGCCCGCACGTCGTCACAAAAAGGGCAATATAGTCGGGATCGGCGATCGCGGCGTCGACGGATCGGACGTAATCGGCGAGGCAGAGATACGGATGGACGATCTGGCGTGGAAAATCAAACGTCTCCAGGATCTCCGATCGAGCGACCGAATCGTAGAGGTGAATCCGGTTGCCCTCGGACCGGCAGGGGAAAAACCGGAAGACCGCCCGGGCGCTCAGGAGGCCGGCCGCCGCTTCGGCTTTCAACGATTCCACTGTTTCCAGAATCTCTCTTTCGCGGTCCGACCCCTCTTCCCGGATTTTTTCAGGATCGGATTTAAGGCCCAGGTGTTTCTTATAGAGCATGAGCGGATTGATGTACGGAAAAATCTCGTCAAGATTGTGGTCCTGGATGGCATGCCGCTTGAGATCCGGCGGCGTGGGTATGACTGCGGCGGGATCGATCTCCGGACTTCTGATCGGCACGCTTGACCTCTGGCCTGGCGTCGCGGTGTCGTCGACACGCGCGCGCGCCATATCATCGACCTCCCTCTGGAGGCTCGCAAACAGGTCGGATCGCTTTTTGGAGTCCATGATCTGGTTGGCCAGATCCAGACCGATCATGGCCTCCTTGGCGTAGACGACGGGCCGGCCGTAGGCGGGGCTTATTTTTTTCAGCGTAAAATTTCTCGACAGCGCCGCGCCGCCAACCATGAGCGGCGCATCAATCCCGGCCTGGCGGAGGTCCTGCGCGGTGACGACCATCTGCTGGGCCGACTTGACCAGGAGGCCCGACAGTCCGATGATGTCGGGCCGGTGGTCCCTGCAGGCCGTGATGAGGGTTTCCGGCGCGCACTTGATGCCGAGATTGATGACCTGATATCCGTTGTTGGACAGAATGATTTCGACGAGGTTTTTGCCGATGTCATGAACGTCGCCCTTGACGGTCGCCAGCAGGACTTTGCCTTTTCCGCCCGCCGCCGATTTTTTCATGTGAGGTTCGAGGTGTGAAACGGCCGCCTTCATCGATTCCGCGGATTGAAGGACTTCAGCGACGATCAGCTCGTTGTTGTTGAAGAGCCGTCCGACCTCGGCCATCCCGGCCATGAGGGGCCCGTTGATGATATCGAGCGGCTCGGGATATTGTTTCAACGCCTCGTCCAGGTCGGCGCAAAGGCCCTCCTTGGTGCCGTTGATGATGTAGTGAGCGAGCCGTTCATCAAGCGGTTTTTTTCTGAGCTCGTCGACCGCGACTTTGGGCTTTGCCTCCTTGTAGAATTCCGCAAATGCCGCGATGTCCTCGTCGTTTCCCTTGAACAGCACTCGCTCGCAGAGTTCCTTTTCCCTGTCCGATATTGACGCGTAACGCATGACCCGCTTGGCGTTGACGATCGCCAGATCAAGCCCGGCGCGGGTCGTCAGGTACAAAAACACGCTGTTTAAAACCTCCCGGCCGGCGGCGGGGAGTCCGAAGGAGACATTGCTGATACCGAGGATGGTTTTGCAGTCGGGGAGAGCTTTTTTGATCGCCGCCACGCCGTCGATGGTGCATTTGCCCGATCCCCTGTAGTTTTTGTCCCCGGTGCCGGCCGGAAAGACCAGTGCGTCGAAGATCAGGTCCTCGGCGGGGATGCCGTATTTTTCCGTGAGGAGTTTGTGGCTGCGGACGGCGATCTGGACTTTGCGGTCGACGGTGACCGCCATGCCCTGGGATTTGTCTTCGTCGATGCAGCCAACGACCACGGCGGCGCCGTAGGTTTTGAGGAGCGGGCAAATTTTTTGGAATCGTTCCTCGCCGTCCTCAAGATTGATCGAGTTGACGATCGCCTTGCCCTGGGAGTATTTGAGTCCCTCCTCGATCACCCGGTGGTCGGTCGAATCGAGCATGAGTGGGGCTTTGATTTTTTTGATCAGGATATCGAGGAATTTCCGGATGTCGTCCATTTCGTTCCGGTCAGGGTCCTGGAGGCAGACGTCCAGAATATGGGCCCCGCCCCTGACCTGGTCACGGCCCATCTCCGCGCCCTCCTCGTATTTGCCTTCGGCAATCATCTGTTTGAATTTCCGGCTTCCCAGAACGTTCGTGACTTCGCCGACCAGAACCGGCCGCACATCCTCGGTGATCGGCAGGAAATCGATCCCGGAAACCATCGTCCGCCGGTATGACCTGGGCCGGCGCGGATTTTTGCCTTCACACATCGCGGCGATCATCCCGATATGTTCGGCGGTGGTGCCGCAGCATCCGCCGACCATGTTGAGCCAGCCGGAGTCGGCGAATCGTTCAAGTTTTTGAGCGATGGTTTCAGGTGTCTCGTTGTAGCGGCCGTCCTCGTCGGGCAGGCCCGCGTTGGGATAGCAGGAGAGGAACGTCCGGGAGATATCCGACATGGATCGGATATGGTCCGTCATGAATTCGGGACCGGTGGCGCAGTTCAATCCGACGGAAAACGGCGATGCGTGTTCGATGGACGTATAGAGCGCCTCGACGCCCTGTCCGGCAAGCATCGTGCCCATCGGTTCGATCGTGCCGGAAATCATGATGGGCCGGGCGAGGCCGGACTCATCCATATATCGCCGGATCCCGATAAGCGCGGCCTTGACGTTGCGCGTGTCCTGCGCCGTCTCAAGAAGCAGCAGGTCCGCGCCGCCGTCGAGGAGACCGCGGGCCTGTTCGTAGTAGGAGTCGGTGAGCTGCTGGAATGTGACGCCGCCGGTGACCGTGATGGTCTTGGTTGTCGGGCCCATGGATCCCGCCACGAATCGGGGTTTGCCGGGGGTCGACAGTGATCTGGCCGCCTCGCCCGCTATCTCGGCCGCCCGGCGGCTGATCTCATAGGCCTTATGGGAAAGGGCGTATTCTCCCAGGACCAGCGGCGTGGACCCGAATGAATTGGTTTCGACGATATCGGCGCCGGCCTTGTAATATCCGGCGTGAATGTCCCGGATGACGTCCGGCCGGGTGAGGTTCAGGTGCTCGTTGCAGCCCTCGTATTCCTCCCCGCCGAAATCCGCGGCCGTGAGAGACCGGCGCTGAAGCTCCGTGCCCATGGCGCCGTCGATGATCATGATCCGGTCAGACAAAATTTCACGGAGCGATTGACTGATGGTTTTTTCAGTTTTCATCTCAGAGGGCCAGTATATCTGAATTCCCGGCGGAAAAAAGAAGAAAAATGATTTGCATCTGGAAATGAATCGAGCTAATGTTTGGCGTTCGCGGCGTAGGTTTCGGCGCGAAATAAGTTGAGGGGTCGGTTTGAGCTCGATAGGGTGGACTATGGGATGAATGAGCGATCGCAAGAGGGGCGTCGCCCATTCCCGGGTGGTGTCGGTTTGTCTTCCGGCGATTTGACCGGATGCACCCGGGACATGGAGACTGGCCCCTTGGCGGAACCGATCAGTCGGTTGATATCGGAATCTTCTGCGCTTGACCCGGACGAGAATGCGTTCCTCTCGCGATCGGTCAGAGTGTTGTGGTATACCGCTCCAACCTCATCGATTCAATTACCGAATGTGATTCTCAGCGCCCACGCCGGTCGAGTGTCCCAGTGTGAATTGGAACCGGTCTGGGAGGCGACGGAGGTCGTCTCGCGTATGTCGCTCTCCGATCCGGGAATCGAGGCCGTCCTGCTGGACTTGACGGTCAATGTCTTGGATGGTCTTCAGGTCCTGTCGGATATCCGGGCGGTTTCGCCCCATCTTCCGGTGGTGGCGGTCTGCCAGGCGTCCGGTGGGCCGATGGCCGGTGTAGATGCCCTGAGCCGCGGCGCTGAGGACTTTGTCCTGGCCGACATTCCGGACAGTCGCGCGGTGGTCCGGGCGATTCATCAGGCCGTCGAGCGGTATAGGTTTCTGGGGGAAATCCGTCGGCTTAAGCGGAATCTTGCGGCCAGCGAATCGATTTCGAAAAAAGTCGTGACACAATTAAAGGATGAGATTGGCCGCCGCAAGGAAATCGAAAAGCGCAAGGAGGAATTCCTTCACGCGGCATCCCATGAGCTTCGGGCGCCCCTGGCAGTCATCAAAGGCGCGATGGACAACCTAAAAGAGGGAATCGCGGGAATTCTCACAGATTCCCAAATGCGCTACATCGACATCTCCGGCCGGTATGCCGACCGGCTCTGCCGGATCGTGAACGATTTGCTGGACATGGCGAGGCTTGAATCGGGAAAAAGTCAGATGAATCGCGCCCGCGTGGATATTCAGGCCGTCATAGGCGCGGCGGTTTCGGATCTTCAGATTGCCGCCGAGGAACGGAAACTGGCCCTGAACTGTCATCTGCCCGCCGCCCTGCCCGCGGTCTTTGCCGACGAGGACAAACTCAATCAGGTCCTGATCAATCTCCTCAGCAACGCCTTGAAATTCGCCCGAAAAAAAATTGAGATCTCCGCCGCCGAGTCTGACGAGCACAGTGTCCTCCTGCCGGAACTCATTGGCGTTCGGATTTCCGTCAGTGATGATGGTCCCGGCATCCCGCCCGATCAGCTCGACAAGCTGTTCCGTAAATTCGTCCAAGTCCACCTGCCGGCCGATCAGACCGGTCAAAAGGGGACCGGCCTGGGGTTGGCGATTTGCAAGGAGATCATCGAGCAGCACGGCGGAAAGATATGGGTGGAAAGCCGCCCCGGCCGTGGCGCGCAGTTTCATTTTATCGTTCCGAAATTCGTTGTAAATTAAGAATTAAGGAATTAAGGGGTCATTCCGCCACTTTGCCACTTTGGGTTGGTATGGTAATGAATAGGCATGCCACGTGGACCTCGCATTACCTATCCTCACGCCATATTTCATGTCATTAACCGATTTGTAGACAGGCACCCCTTTTTTCGTTCAAAAGTGGATTACAGGAAATTTACGGAAATTTATTTTGACATGGCGTCGGCCTTTGCCATTGATACATACGCCTTTGATCTCATGCCGAACCACTTCCATATTATTCTTGAGACGCCGACGGGAGAAATATCACGGTTCTTGCAGCGTTTCCTGACACGTGCAGTACAGTACCTGAATCGACGACATCATCGAGTCGGACACCTCCTCCAAGGCCGGACCAAGACCCTTCTCATCGAAAAGGATAGATATTTTTCAACAGTCATGGCTTATGTCCTTTTGAACCGAGTCCGCGCGGGCCTCGCTCGCGATATTTTCTCTGATGAATACAACAGTGTTGGGGATATGCTGTCCTTGGGGGAGAGTCGGCTGTCACGCAGTAAACTATGGGAATATCTGTTTGGACACGCGTTTGACGAAAGGAGGAAGAGGTCAGAAGTAGCCCGTTGCCGAAAATGGCTTGCGTCTTTGGATAATCAAGAGACCCAGCGGCGATTTGCCGAGGGACATCGTGGCTCGTTTTTAGGTAGTAAGATGTTTCGGGGGCATGTGCTAAAAAGAAGAGAGCGTCGTTTGGCCGTTCCAGGGAATGGACACCGACGAAAGTCTGACCGGCGCCAAGCGAATTGGACTTGGACGGAGATTGTCACGACGTGCAGGAAGGCGATTGAGGGAGGGGAGTGGCGCGTATTGTGGCGGAACTTGGAAACGGCCATCCGCCATCTGTCATGGTATGTGGCAATGGATGGTTGTGGATGGACGTACGAGAGAATTCGTTGCATGCAGAGAGATTCAGGAACTCCACCTTCACGGTATACAATGGCTGTAAGCCGGATTCGCACTTCGGCGTCCAAGCGCCGCATTGCCGAAACGATTATGGAGCAATTGAACTCGCCCATTTTCCAAAGTGGTAAAGTGGCGGAATGACCCCCCTGATCTCATTCAAATACCGTGCGGCCGGTCTTGACGGGAAAATCACGGACGGCGTCATCAGCGCGCAGAAAAAAGAAGAGGCGTTTTCGGCCTTGATGTCCCGGAAGTTGTATCCCATCAGCATCGAGGGGGAGGAGTCCGGCTTGCCGGGTCAGGGCATTCGCCGGCGGGGCTCTCTGGCTGAGCTTGCGGAATCGATGGGGGAACTGGCCAAACTTCTGACCGGCGGTCTGCCGCTCCTGACCGCAGTTGGCGAAATGGAGGGACTGGCGGAGTCAGCTGTTTTCAAAGAGGCCTGGTCGGACGTAAAGAACGAGCTTCGGGGAGGCTCGGCGTTCTCGACGGCTCTGACGCGCCACCCGAACTGTTTTCCGCCGATGGTGGTGGGGCTTGTGGCGGCCGGGGAGGAAAGCGGTCAACTGGGTCCCATCCTGGAGAGGCTGTCGAAGTATCTCGACGAGATGAGGACGCTCCGGTCGGAGCTTCTTTCGGCCCTGATCTATCCGGCCGTGATGCTGGCGGTCGGGATTCTGTGCGTTTTCTTTCTTGTTTTTTTCGTTCTTCCGAAATTCGCAGCGGTTTTTGAGGACATGGAGACGCAGCTGCCCCTTCCGACGAGATTTCTTTTGGGCGCCAGCGCGCAGATCCAGTCGCACGGACTCTGGATTCTTCCGGCCGTGGCGGCCTTGGGTGTGCTGGCCTTCAAACGCTATCAAAATCCCGATGTGCGCCTTGCCGTACACCGCCATCTTCTAAGCGTACCCCTGATCGGCGATCTCTGGCGGAAGATGGAGTCGGCGCGCATCGCCCGGACGCTATCGGCCCTTCTTTCCGGCGGCCTTCCGGTTTTGCGCGCGCTGGACATACTGGAGACCATAGTGCAGAACCGGGCGATGCGGCTGAAAATCGGCGAGGCGGTCGAGTCGGTGCGTGTGGGCCGCGGCGTTTCAGAAAGCCTCCAAAGCCCGCTCTTTCCGGGCCTCCTGCTTCGCCTGATCGCCGTCGGTGAAAACGCGGGCAACCTGACCGACATGCTGGACCGCGCCGGAGAGGTTTTCGAGGCTCAGGTTCGGACGCGGTCGAAGGCGATGATGTCACTACTGGAGCCGGTGATGATCGTCGGTCTGGCCGTCGTCGTTGGGTTTATTTTCGCCGCCGTGCTGCTGCCGATGATGAGGATGGGCGGCGGATAGATTTGATTGACCCAGCAGTGCGACAATGCAATAATGCGGCGCTAATCGAGAGGCGATGAATCACAGCGAGATCATGTGGAGGTGACCATGAGGAGGCAGTCCGGGTTCACTCTGGTTGAAATTCTGGTTGTCATCATCATCATCGGCGTTCTGGCGGCCCTTGTGGCGCCCCAGCTTTTTCAGCGTACCGGCCAGGCCAAGTCGGCCGCCGCCGCCTCTCAAATCGAAATGCTCTCCACTTCACTTGAAACGTACCGCCTCGACAACAGCTACTTTCCCTCCACCCAGCAGGGACTCGAGGCACTCGTCAAAAAGCCGTCCATCCCGCCGGTGCCGGCCGGCTGGAAAGGGCCTTACCTCAAAAAGCGGGTTCCGAAGGATCCGTGGGGAAGGCCCTACAAGTATTTCAGCCCCGGCAAGGTCAACGCCGAGACGTACGATCTCTATTCCCTCGGCCGCGACGGCCGGGACGGCGGCGCCGGGGAAGACAGGGACATCAAGAGCTGGGAGTCCGCCGAATAAAACTTTCGGATTTGGGATTTGAGACTTCTGCTGAATCAAAACTTGCAATCCGCAATTCACAGTCCAAAATATCAAGAGCGGGGATGACCCTTCTTGAAGTTCTGGTCGCGATGGTCATCGTGGCGATCGGGGTTCTGACCGTTCTTCAATCACAGGCATCCTCCCACCGGCTTCTGGCCCACGCTCAATCTCACGAACGGCTGGCGATCCTGGCCGAGGGCGTCATGGAAAAAGTGATCGCCCAGAAGAAGTTTGCATCAGCCGGCAAGCTGAGCGGTAGATTGACCGGCGCGCTGTCCGGCCCCAATGACGATGTGTCCTGGACAGCGCAGTTTCATCGCCCTCGGTGGTCCGATACGACCGTGATGGTCCAGATTGAGTTGATCATCACGAGCCGGGACGGGATGCTGACTCTGAACACGGAACGGTACTCGCCATGACCAACCACGCCTCGCCCGCTGGATCGAAAGGGCCAGGATGGGCTGGAAGGGAAATTGGATTGACTCTGATCGAACTTCTTCTGGCCATCATGCTCATGGGCCTCGTGTCGGTGGTCCTCTCACAGACATTCGCGGTCGGGACAGACGCGTACCGCAGGGGCAAGCGGGCGCTGCGTGGTCTCGGGGAAGACCGCGTTGCCGCGCACACACTCGTGGACGCGCTGCGGTCGGCGCGTCCGGCGGCCGGCAAAGTCAAATTGGAATCCGGGACGCTCGGATCATCCATTCATTTTTTGAGAAAATTGCGGGCGGGTCTTGAGGAAAATGGATTTACCGTTTCAACCCGGGACGGCTCGCCCAAAATCTGGTTTCATCGGCAGTGGCCTCCGGGAAGCGCCGTCGGCGGCGCGGGCGGCGTTTCATTTCCGGTCGTCCGTGACGTGACCGGGTTTGGCATTTCATTCGTCCTTCCGGCCGACCGTAGGACGGCGAAGTGGCCGGTGAGTTCGTTGACCGACACTCCACCGCGCCATGTGGAATTCACGATCCTTCATCCAGACGGCCGCCAGTACGAATCCGCCGTGTATCTTCGCGTCGATCCGGAAGCTCTCACGTCAGCCGCGGATTCTTCGTCGGATACATGAACATGAAAATCGGCCCCCCCATTTCCAAAAGAGGCATGGAAGGCGGATTCATCCTGATTGTCGCGCTTGTGATGTTGTCTGTCCTTGCCGTTTTATCTCTTGAATATTCCCAGCTCGCGCGAAACGCCGCCGCTCGGACCCGGACCGGCGAGGACGGCCTTTCCGGATTTTATGCGGCGGAATCGGGCATCGAGCGGGTCAAGGCCAGACTCGGCGCCGACACCGGCTCGCCCGACACGCTGTTTGAATCGTGGAACGATTGGTCCGCCTGCGCCGACACCATCGGCGGCTGGGGTGTCGGCGTACGTGTCACGGACGAGGCGGGCAAAATCAACATCAACCAGGCGACCGCGCCGGTGTTGTTGGAATTGTTCAAGCAATTTGGGATGAAGACTGAAGAGCGAAGCGTCCTGGTCGCCAGCATCCAGGACTGGATCGACACCGGTGAGCTGCACCGGATGAACGGCGCGGAATCGGACTATTACCAATCCAATGGATATCCCCACGGCGCAAAAAACGCGCCGCTGGATTCACTGGAGGAAATTCTACGCATCCGCGGCGTCCCGGCGGATCTGTTTGAGCGCAAAGCCGGTTACGGAAATTCAACATACTCTTTTTCCGAAAGCGCCACAGTCATCGGAGATACCCGCGTCAATATCAACACCGCGCCGCCGCTGGTACTGCTGGCGATGGGATTGACCCCCGCCGAAGTCAATTCGATCATGGAAAAACGCTCGACCGCTGCTTGGTCCAGTCTCGATGGTCTTTCGTCCCTCCTCGGCCCTTCCCGGTACGACGTATTCAGGCCGCAATGGACACTCACATCGTCATGGTTTCTCGTTGAATCCACCGCGTCCAGATCCGGTTCGATGTCTGTGTCGGTGTATGCGCTTTTGCGCCGCGTCTCCCGCCAAATATATGTATGGGAGTTTTGGTCCTAGAAATGAGTGTGGCGGTATGTGTTCTGACGCCGTCGGATAATTTCTTTTCGATGTCTACAAGAGTACACACCTACATCTTTTATCATACCGTACCTCGTTAATTTGACTTGGATCAAGTACGATGAGATCCGACTGTAGCCTTTAGGAATCAGCGAGTTACAAAAATTCTTTGGTAATTGTAATTTTAGTCATGGAGTTTGCAGATATAGACTCATTGCCGCGATGTGGCAAGTGGATGATTCGAACAGCAAATGGACGCAGGTTCCATTTGAAATAGGCAAGGGGGGATTCAGACATGAATCGTAAGATGAATATCATTGGGTTGCATATGGTTGCGTGGACGTTGGCGGTATGGCTTTGCCCCGTATTCACAGGCGTGGCTGTCGGTTCCGCCTATACTGCTATGCCATCGGCCGCGGACACATTCACGTATGTGAAGACAATGGATGGTCACCCGGGCTCGACGCCGCAGGGACTGGCTTTTTTTCCTGACGCCCGATTTTTGATGAGCGTCGGGAGCGTGGACTACACAGTCAAGATTTGGGATGTGGATCAGGGTGCGCTCGTGCGAAGCTTTGTGGTAGACCGCCAGTATACCGCGACGTTATCTGCGGATGGCCGGTTAGTGGCCAGCATCGGCGGAGATAACGGAACGGTAAGGATTTCAAACCCCCATACGGGGGAATTGCTCAAAACATTGACGGGCGATAGAAATGTGCTCAGATCGGTTCGGTTCTCTCCCGACGGAAAGGCTCTGGCAAGCCACAGCTCCGATCTAGGGGGCGGCAATACGCTTCTGATTTTGCGCGATGTCTCGACATGGAACATTCTCAGAACCATCGAGACGGGTCACTACAGAATTAACGGCTACGAACGAGGGGACTTTTCTCCGGATAACCGGACCGTGGCCACCGCCGGCGACCAATCGGACGGCTTGGGTGAAGTGAAGCTCTGGGATGCGCAGACCGGATCGCTCAAGCTGACGCTGACTATCCCGAGGCTGAGCAGCGGAGTCATCAGAAGTGTGGGCGACGTCAGATTTTCCCCGGATGGAAAGACGATCGCCGTATCGACCGGTCATTATGATCCAAACAATTGGTTGACGGAATATCAGATTCTGATCTGGGATGCGCAAAGCGGCGCGCTATTAAAGACGCTGACCAGCCCCGCTCCCGCGCATACGTTTACGGAAATCGCCTTTTCTCCAAGCGGCAGGACTCTGGTCGCGACCGGTCATAGCAGTTTGTGGGTGTTGTGGGATCTTCAGACCGCCGCCGTTATTCAGAGAGGCACCGTCTCCGGCAGGGACAGCGTTTTTCGGTGCGCCTTTTCATCTGACGGCAAAACGCTGGCATTCGTGGGGTGGTCGGGGTCCTATCAGGGAAAAATCCACATCTGGCAGCGCTCGGCCGGCGGTGGTGGGGAGGGTTTGACGTTGAAGAGTTCCACCTTCTTTGGCGGCGTGGGCGATCAGCGCGGCACGGGCATCTCGATCGGCGGCGGCAAAATTCACCTTTCCGGTCATGACGGAACCGTCACGGCGGACGAGGTGAACGCCGTGGAGGCCATGGCGATGACGTATCCAATCCCGCCGGCATCGTCGCCCTCATGGTCCGCCCGATGGCCCAGCGGGAATGCAGGCGGAATTGCCGGCACGGACATTTTTTGGGGCGTGGCATCTACCGATCAGTGGACGTATTATCCGGGCACCAGTTATTCACAGACCACGGACGGTGTCGGCGGCAAGGAAAAGAAGGCCGTGATCGCGATGTATCAGACCGGCTCTTCCTCGCCGATGCCGGCGACGGTGGCAAAACCGAAGTTCTTCGCTTATACCGGCCATGAGATTCTCCAGGCGGCGACGATAACGGTCGAGGGAAATATGCCGGTGGTCTATGCGACGGGCCTTGGGGAACCCTGTTCCTACGCCAAATTCATTCTTGGCAAATTCCACTCGACGGGCCTGCCGATTGCCATGGCGACGGAAGCAGGATTCGAACCAAACTTCACCCGCAGTTGCGCTGTCAGCGGCCCGGGCTTCAGCGAGGGCAGCGCGGTGACGACTCTGAACGGAAATGTCTACACCGCCGGTTACAGTTATCAAGTCTCCGGTGAGGATGCGGTCCATCGGCCGGTTCTGGCCAGGTTTGATTCCAATCTCAACCGGGTCTGGCGCCGTCGGCCTGCAACCGTGGCCGGATTTTTTCGAGGCGTCACGGCTGTCGGCGGCGCGATCTATGCCGCCGGTAATACCCTAAGTCCTGGCGTTGCCGGTTCGGAGGATTTTCTCATCCAGAAGTACGACGAGGCCGGAAATCTGGTCTGGAGCAAAACGTGGGGCGGCGCAACAGAGGACCGGCTCAGCGGTGTAATCGGTATCGGCCAGCGTCTGTTCGCCGTTGGATCCACGAAAAGCGATGGCGCGGGCGGTTCGGACGCGTACGTCTGTGAAATCGATCCAGTCACGGGGAATGTGTTGTCGAAGTCGTTGTTCGGCGGGCTGAAGGACGAGATCGCCAACGGCGCGGCAAGTGATGGAGTCGATTTGTATGTTGTGGGCGAGGCGAGGAGTTTCGCGACGGCGCCCGGAAACGCCGTCGGGCAGAACGAAGTGATGTTGCTTCGGTATGCGATCCCGTCATCTCCGAAGGTGCTTGCGCCGGTCCCGAACGCCGGGCCGGACCAGACGATGGAGTGTGCCTCACATGCCGGCACGACCGTCCGGCTGGACGGATCAAAGTCCGTCGATCCCAATGCGCCCTCTCAGCCGCTGACGTATGCGTGGTCCGGGTCATTCGGGGCCGCCACGGGGATGCAGCCGCTCGTCAAGCTTTCCAAGGGCACGCACAAGATTGTCCTGACAGTCAGCAACAGCAAGCTATCCGCCACCGACGATGTGATGGTGACGGTTCAGGATTCGACGCCGCCCAATCTGGTTATGCGGGTGACACGGCCCTACGACGGCATCCTGTGGCCGCCGAACAAAAAGCTGATGCCGGTTCAGGTGTCAGTGCTCAAACTGTCGGACTCGTGCGACCTGCGGCCCAAGTTGTCTCTGGTATCCATCACGATCCAGGAGATGGAGAAGGACAAGAAGGGCAAATCTTCCAAGGGCGATGCTGATCAGCGGAAGAAACAGCGGCGGGAGGATATTGTCGACGCCAAGTATGGCACGATGGACCTGAATTTCCAGCTCCGCGCGACCAAAGGCGAAAAGGCGGTTTGTCGGATCTATCTCATTACGTACGCCGCCACCGACGCCTCCGGAAACCAGACAGCGGTCACGCTGGCGGTCGAGGTACCGCACGACCGGAAGAAGCGTTGCATCACGCAGGGCAAACCGGGCGCCTACGCGGGCAATTGGGAACTCAAGCACGTGATGACCGGCCTGACCGATCTTCGATGTGGCGACAATGGGGATTTGAACGTGGAGTACAATGAAGGCGTCGTCAAGGTCGACAAGGGCGGGTATTTCAAGCAGAAGGACGGAACGTCACGCGGGTATATTGCCCCCACCGGCGTAGTGGCGATTGAACTTGCCGGCCATGCCAACAAGCCCGGAAGCGCCGTGAAATGGTGTCCGGCGGGATATGCGTCCGGCATATGCTCGGATACCGACACTTGTTCCGGAGACTGGGAGCAGGGTGGAAGTTCCGGCACATGGACCATGACAAGAGGGTATGGGAAGTCCAACGGAGGCGATGACGACAAGGGGAAGGGCGATGACAAAGAGAAGGGCGATGACAAGGGGAAAGGTGATAGCAAAGGGAAGGGCGATGACAAGGGAACCGGCAACGACAAGAATCGCTCCGGTCTTGGCGACGGGACCAATCCCGGGCAGGGATCGGGCCGCGACAACTCTCCCAACCAGGGGACAAAGAACCCTAATCAATCCGGAGATACCGGTACCGGCGGCAAATCCAAGAAGAAGTAGGCGACTCGAACTCACATTGGCGGAGCGGGCCATGCGCCCGCTCCGCCGAATAAAAATTTGGACGATAACCCAATACTCAACCCGGCCTCATCTGCGGATAAGAATACTGTTTTCACGCCGGATTCGGGTAATCATGCCGACCATGGACTTTTCCACACAGACGGATGGAAATCAGGCCCGACAAGTAAACGGAATTCGGCGTGGACGGTGCAATCATCAGGCCGGCCAACAGAAACGCCATGGAGACATTGGACGCCAGCCATCGGCAGTCGCCAAAGAGGATTAGACGGAGGATGGTCACATCAGGCGCGATTCGGCCCGATCAGGAGGGCGTCTCTTATGCCACCTTCAGGAGAAACTCCACCTTCACGGCGTCGAATGGGAATCGGATGCGGCCGTCAGGTGTTCGGTCAAGTATTCCGGCCTCGAGCAGCGCCGTCACGTCCCCGTGGACGGCTTTGACATCCCGCCCGACGCGTCGCGCGGCCGCGCGGATCGACAGGGACCCGGCGCCGCATAAGGTCTTGAGAAGCTCCCATCGCTTGGCCGTCAGAACGCTCCATAAAAGGCCGGGGGTTGCGAAACTGATACGCGCCTCGCGCTCCGCTCTCCGGGTCTTCATGGCGCGCGCGGCGGCCGCCAGCGTCGATTGGACTGATCGTACTTCAAGAATGACTGTGCTCACGATTCCACCTCTCCATATCGTTTTCAAAGTCGGCCATCAGCCGATCCGGGGTAGAGAATTCGTAAGGCTGTTCTGCCGCTTCAGTGTGCCGATGATCTCCCTTTCCGGACTCGTTGTCGTAGCGCAGGACGCATCGGCCGCTCACCACGTAGGCAAGCCGGTACTTGAATCTGTGCGTCGACGGCCGGACCGGCTCCGCAACCTGCCAGATCACCACTTCGACAAAGGCGTCGACAGCCACCACCACCCGGCGGTGAAGCAGGCATTTGGCCCTCATGCCGGGATACTACCAACAGAGAAGAGTGTTGTCAATTACTCCAACACATTTCGAAGTGCGACCCGGCGCCGCCATCCTGCAATCTTGCAACCTCCGTCCCCTCTTGCGCCCTCTTGCGCCGCCTTTCTTTTTGCCCACCCCTTTGCTAGCCTGTCGCTTCCTCTTCGTCCAAGGTTTGGCGTGTAGTTTGAGGTGGGGATGGGGGAAGGAGCGGTTTTCATGCCCATTACGTCCGCCCTGCGGGAGCGGCTGTCGGTCGAATTCGGCATCTTCGAAGGTCTGGCCCCGCATGAGCTTGACATTGTTGCTGAAACCCTCTATCCGCGTACCTTCAGGGCCGGAACCGAAATCATCAAAGAAGGATCGTTCAGCGAGGCGATGTTCCTGATTGTGAGCGGCCGCGCCAGGGTCGAAAAGGCCATCAACAGCAATCCCCGGCCGGTATGGCATCTCGAGGCCGGCAGCACGTTCGGAGAGATGTCCCTCTTCGACAAGCTCCCGCGGTCGGCTTCGGTCTACGCGGAAACCGACGTCGATGCGCTTATCATGTACCGGGTGGAGATGGAGGAGATGTTCGAAAAGTATCCCCATATCGCCTACCGGATCATCGTCCAGCTCTTCCGGACCGTGAGCCTTCGTATGCGATCCGTCCTGTCCCAATTGGGTCCCGCCGCCGGCGCCGCCGTGCCAGGGGCCTCGGAACGGCTGGAGGAATGAAAGGGCTTATGGATCCGGTCCACGGATATCTCATCGAGAAGGGAATCCTGAAAAAGGAAACCTACGACCACGCGCTTGAAGAAGCGGAGAAAAGCGCGGCGGAGATCAACAGCTATCTGATCGACCGGGAATTCATCCGGCGGGAGGATCTCCTGAACGCGATGGCGGCGGTCCTGAAACTGCGGCGGGTGGAAATGCCGGCGGACCGGATTGATCCGAGGATCAAGGCCATATTCCCGTTGAAACTTCTGACCCGGCTGAACGTAGCGCCGGTTTCGATGTCGGAACAGACGGTTGAGGTGGCGATCAGCGAGCCGATGCATCTGATGGCCATCGACGATCTGCGCCTCTCAACCGATTTGGATGTCCAGCCGGTACTGGCCAAGCCGGAAGAGATCGAAAAAGTCCTGATTGCGTTCGGCGCGGATGTGGGCGCGGTTCGCAAAGCCCTGGCGGAGCTACAGGGGATCAGCTACGGCGAGGGCGAGGACGACCCTCAAGCGGCGGAACGGTTGGCGAATGAAGCGCCCGTGGTGAAACTGGTGAACGGTCTGCTGGAGCAGGCGGTGGAGACACGGGCCAGCGATATTCACATCGAGCCGGAGGAGGAAGTACTCAACGTCAAGTACCGCGTTGACGGAGTCCTTCAGACGGGACACCGGCTGGACAAAAATCTGAGGGCTCTTGTGTCGTCGCGCATCAAAATCATGTCGGGCCTCGACATCGCCGAAAAACGCCTTCCGCAGGACGGCCACATCCGCCAGAAAATTCAGGGCCGCGTGGTCGATTTCCGCGTCTCCACCCTGCCGGTGATCGGCGGCGAAAGCGTCGTTCTGCGCGTGCTCGACCGGCGATCCGGCGAGGTCCCATTGGAAAAACTCGGATTTCTGGCCGACATGAAATCGGCCTTTGAGGGCGCCCTGGAATCTCCCAACGGGATCATCCTGGTGACGGGTCCCACCGGCAGCGGCAAGACGACGACTCTCTACGCCGCGCTTCGTCGCCTGGCCGACGGCACGATGAAAATTCTGACAATCGAAGATCCGGTCGAATTCCCGCTCAAGGGCGTCATGCAGATGGAAGTCAAACACAAAATCGGCCTTGATTTCGCCGCGGGACTCCGGTCCGCCATGCGGCAGGACCCCGACGTCATTCTGGTGGGCGAGATCCGGGACAGGGAAACAGCGGAAGTTGCCGTTCAGGCGTCGCTGACCGGGCATCTCGTTTTGGCGACGCTCCACACGAACGACGCCCCCAGCGCCGTGACGCGTCTCGTCGACATGGGCATCGAACCCTTTCTGATTTCCGCGTCGTTGACGGCGGTGCTGGCCCAGCGGCTCATCCGGCGCGTCTGTCCGAATTGCCAGGAGCGCATCCAGCCGCCGGAGTCACTACTGAAATCGTTTGACATTCATTCTCCCAACGGCGCCACGTTCATGCGTGGCCGGGGATGCCGCGAGTGCGGCCAGACGGGATATCGGGGCCGGGTGGGGATGTACGAGTTTCTTCAGGTCACGGATGATCTTCGGCCTTTGATCCTGCAGCGCGCCGACCACCGGCAGATCGCATCCCAGGCCCGGCGACATGGATTCCGATCGTTGAGGCATGACGGAGTTGAAAAAGCCAGACTGGGATTGACGACACTCGAAGAAGTCGCCCGCGGGTCGGGCGAATGAGAGCGAAATCGGAAGATAAGCCATGATACTGGGTCTTGCCGTCCGGGATGAATTGATCCACGGCGTGTGGATGAAAGACGGCGCGCGAATCCACACGGAGACGGCGCCCGTGGGAATCCGATCGATTGCCGACGCGGCGTGCGAACTTTTGTCCAAGGGCCATCCTGCGCCGGATGAGGTTGTGATGGCGGTGCCGTTCCAGAGAATTTTCATGCGCAGTATCGACCTGCCTCCCGTGCCGGATTTGCCGGTGGGACTTTTTGCCGAGCAGTTTGCTTCGACGGAACTTCCTTACCCGATCGCGGAGGCCGTTCTCGATTACTGCGTGACGGAATCGGAAAAAAGCCGCCGGCTCTTTCTGGCCGCCGGCGCCAAAAAGGAGTATGAGCCTCACCGGTCGGCCCTCGAACGCCTGCCCATCCCGGCCCGTCGCGCCGTTCCGCTGACTCTGGCTGCCTTCAAAGCGGCCGATGTTCCGGTCGCGGCATCCAATTACCTCCTCATCTATTTTTGGAGTACCCACATCGACCATCTCTGGTGTTCGGAGGGCAGGCCCCGGCATCTTCGGCATGTTCCGATGCAGCGCTCCCGGCTGATGTCCGGCGTGACCTCGAAAGATCCTGATGTTTTGTCAGCCCTCGCCGCTGAACTGCGCGTCTCTGCCGAATTCATCCGGAAAAATTCGGGCGCGGACCTCCGTTCGATCATGGCCTGTGTGGTCAGCACAGACTCAAGAATGGAGGAATTGCCGGCGCTCCTTCAGCCGGACGTCCCCTTTACGATTCAAGGAAAACTCCTGGATGGCCCCGAAGGCACGATGTTGGCTGCCGGCGCCTGCCGCATCGCCGAAGGCGCCGATCCGGACTTGAATTTCTTTCAACCCAAAAAATCAAATCCACTGTTTTCATCAGGCCCAGCTTCCGCTCCCGCCCGACGCCGGAAAATTCTGGTCCAGGCCCTTGCTGTCGCCTTTCTGATCGTGACGGTTTCCATCGTCAAGACGCTGGTGGCTTATACTTGGGTGAAAAACTCCGAGACGGAGATTCAGTCAGCGCTGGTCTCGGACGAGTCCCTCCCGCCGGGCGGCGCCGCACAACTTCTTTCGTTCCTGACCGCCCCGGATGTCCTGGATCTGCTTGATCCGCTCAGCCGCGCCATCCCGCCCGAAACGCATCTGCAGGATTTGAGTCTCGACGAGACGATGATTTCGGTCCGGGGGACGGCGCCAAAAGCGGTGGCGGTGTATCAAGGCATGAACAGCGCCGGATTTCAGAATGTTAAATTTCTTCAGGACGTCGTTATGGCCGAAGATCCGGGCTTGGAGGCTTTCGCTCTATCGGCTGATCCGGCCGGAGCCGTTGGTGCGGCGGAGGAATTGCCATGAGGATGTGGAATCGGTCGGCCGTACCAGCCGCTGCCCCGCAGGTTTCGACTTCAGATTCTCAGCGTTTCCAGACACTGCTTCTGGCCGCTGTGTCCGTGGTTTTCCTGGCGTACCTCGTCCGGGTTCGGCCCCTGCAGGCGGAGATGGATGAAGTTCTCCTTTCCATTGAATCAGGGTCGTCATCCGTGTCCGAGCCGTCTGTCGAGCCGTCGCACGCCGCCTATCTGTCGAGCCCGCAAGATGCCTTGGCCGACTTTTACGCGCGGATGGAGCAGATGATGCAAACTGCCGGGATATCGCTTGAGAGCCGTCAGGCGCGCATCGAGACCGATCCACGGTATCCGGCGGCCACGTTGATCTACGCGTCCCGCAGCCGGACGCGGTGGCCGGACCTGCTCGTTTTTTTATCGGCGATCCGGCAGGCGCGCCCCCGGATCCAGATCAACCGGTTGACGGTTCACCGGCTCGATACCTCACAGGCCCGTCAGATGGTCGAAATCTTTTTTGAGGCGAGGGCGCTTGCCCTTGAACAACAAAGGGTCAGTCCGTGAGTTGTTTGTGGAAAACAAGTCAATAAGTCAAGGACTGGCACCCCGATATGGGAAAAAAGAGTTGGTTCTACGCGACTCTTTGCCGATCATACTATTAGGAGCGGTCATCGGCGTTTATGGATGGTCTGTGGTCCGGGAATTGGTCGATGTGTCCCATCGGCTCAATCAACTGACGATTTCGGATCAGCCAGAGCCGGCAGAGCCGGCGACGGTTGTCCCGATGGATCCACCGCCCCTCGCCCTTGACGCGATTGATACAGCAGCGTCGGGCTGGTTTGAAGGGAGCCGGAAATACCGGGAAATAACAATCCGGTCGATCCAAATTTTACCTGAGCCCCAGCCGCCTTCGACTCCGCCTGTCCCCGAACCTCCGGCGGTGGTCGAGCCGATACCGATTGCGACAGCGCCGCTGATTCCGGCGTTTCGACTGACCGGAGTATTTCTGGGGGAGCAAATTCAGGAGGCGCTGGTGGAATTAAACGGCGAGAAGCGAAAACTGGTTCCGGGCGAAGAAATCGACGGATGGCGGCTGGTTGAGTTGAGGTCGAAAAACATCGTTTTTGAGTCGATGACCGGGCAGCGCGAAACGGTCTATCTTTTCCAGGCGGTCCGATAACATGGCGAACACATTCTTCAGACAAACCCTGGCGCTGGCGTTCTGGCTGATTCTGGGATTGGTCGCGGGTCTTCCGTCCGCCGATCCAGAGGTGATTGAGAATGAATCCGTCCTGGACCAGGCGAGGATTCTGGTCGAGGCCGGCCAGCCGGACTCGGCGCGGGATATGATCCGGACCTATCTCGAAGGAGAAGGACTTCGTCAGAATTCAGACTACGCCGAATATCTTCTGGCGCTCACGGCGTTTTCCGATACGGACACCGAATCTCCCTGGCGTGCCGTGGAGGCGCTGAGACAGAAATATCCCGATTCCCGGTACGTGCCCGCCGCCCTCTTTCGGCTCGGGCAATTCTATCGGGTCAGCATCCGAAATCCGGAACGCGCCGTCGCGGTCTATTCCCAGTTTGTTCAGTCCTATCCAACCCACGAACTCTCCAAAGACGCCTATCTGTGGCTGGCGTCGGCTCTGATCGATTCGGGCCAGTATGACCGGGCGATCAGCGCGATTCATCAGGCACAGACCCTCTATGAATACGAGGCGCGGGAGAAACGCATTTTCACGGGACTTTTGGATTTCGCGCGTCTCAGCACCGGACGCCTGGCGTCCAGCGGTGTCACGATAGACGTCAAGCCGCCGCCGGGCGCGCCGGAGCTGCCGCCGCCGGAGCCCTCGCGGACCGATTTGGAGTCGCCGGCCGGCGTCGGAGACGCGGGCGCAGGCCGCACTCTGAGCCCCGGAGCGGTTGATCCGGCCGGTATTGATGCTCCCGACGGCCGGCCCGTCCAGCCGGCCCCTCGGCCCGGTTCCCGCGCGCCGGAGGAATCCGGGTCCGCGCCTGAGGAATCTGTCAGGGAATCGGTGAAGATGGAGATGCTGCTGGAAAAGTCGGACAGCGTTGTCCTGATGAATTATCGGGATGCGGAAATAGACGATGTGCTAAACAGCCTGTCTGAAGAATTGGGTTTGACGTTTATCAAGGATGAGGAGGTTCAGGGAAAAATCACGGTGATCAATCCGCGTCCCCTGCGGCCGATCGATGCCCTGCATTTGCTGGAATCGATTCTCGAAATGAAGTCCTTCGCGCTGGTTCGATCAGGAACCGTCCTCAAGATTCTCCCGGCGCAAAAAAGTTATTCGCGGGGTCTCGACCTCTATCCTCCGGATGAGCAAGCTCCGAAGACCGACCGGCCGGTCACCAAAGTGATCCGGCTCCAGCACGCGCTTGCCCAGGATGTATCGCAGGTGCTGCAGCCGCTGATCGGTGATCAGGGACTTCTCCAGGCGGATGTGTCCAAGAATTCCATCGTGATCACCGGCACCGCGTCCAATGTGTCGAGGCTCACGTCGATTGCCCGATTGATTGACGAGTCGGGCCGGACGGATCAGTACGAGGCATTCAAACTGAAGTTTCTGTCCGCGGCGGAAGCGCTGCCCTTGGCTCAAAAACTGCTCGCCACCACTCAGCCCGAGCAACTCGGCGCTCTAAAACTCGTCGCCGGCCCCACGCCGGTCTATCTCTTTGCCGTCGGACCCCGGCAGATGATGGACCGGGTCCGGGATGTGCTCCGCCTGATCGATGTCCCCGGGTTCAAGGAGGAATCGTTGAATGTGTATCCGCTGAAACAGGCGAACGCCGAAAAGCTCTCGGGATTTCTGGAAACGCTTCTGGCCAAGGGACTCGTCGCGCCATCCGTGGAAGGCGTCCCGAGCCGGCCCGGAGTGGTGAGCGCGGATCGAATCACGAACAGTATCGTCGTCCTCGGCTCCCGAGCGTTTCATGACGTCATCTCTCCGCTGATTGAAAAGCTCGACTATGAGGGATTCTCGGCCTTCCGGGTGCAGGTCATTCCCCTCAAGTACGCTCAGGCGGCGGACTTGGCGCCCAAATTTGAAAACATCGTCGCTCGAGGGCTCGGCCCTCGCGGCGAGGCATTTTCCAATCAAATTTTGATCCAGGCCGACGCTCGACTCAATGCCCTCCTGATCGCATCCGTCTCCCAGTCGCTGCTCAAAACCATGGCCAGCCTCTCCGCCGCTCTGGACCGGCCGGCTGAGGAGGGCGGGCCGCGTACGGTGGTTTACTATCTTGAAAACGCCGATGCCTCCAAGCTCGTGACTGTCCTCACGGACATTTTTTCCAAAAATGACGCGCCGGCCGTGCAGCCCGCGAAAATCGTGGCGGACAAGGGTACGAATTCGCTGGTGATTGTATCGATGCGTGAGAATTACGATGCCGTGATGGAGACCGTGATGAAACTCGACATCGCCCCCTACCAGGTCCTGGTCGAAGCGCTGATACTGGAAGTGGCGCTTGACGACGCGACACAACTGGGCGTTGACTGGACGCTCAAAAAATCAAACGTCGATTTCGACATTCGGACCGCCGGGACCAGCCTTGAAAATCTCGCCTTTGCGGGACTCAAACAGGCGGTGGTCAAGGATCAGAATCAACTAAGCGGCGTCATCCACGCTCTGATGACCAAAACGAACACCAAGGTCCTGGCCACGCCGCGCATTTTCGCCGCCAATAATCAGGAGGCGTCCATTCTCATCGGAGACCAGGTGCCCGTCAAAACCGGCACCACGACAACCACCGGCGGCGTCACGCAGAATACGTTCGAATACAAGGATGTCGGAATCAAACTCAAAGTCACTCCCCACATCAATCGCAAAAAACAGACGGCGCTCGACATCGTCCAGGAAATAAAATCGATTCGGCCCACCAGCACCTCGACTGAAAATCCGACCTTCCAGACCCGGGAGGCCAAAACCAGCGCCATCCTCGGCGACGGCCAGACGGTGGTCCTCGGCGGACTCATCCGGACCGACCGGACGAAACAGACAAGCGAGGTTCCGATCCTGGGCCGGATTCCGTTGATCGGCGCGGCGTTTCGAAAAGTCAAAGATGCGGAGATCCGGTCGGAGTTAATCATTTTTATTTCGCCGAATGTCATCGAGACCGAGTCGGACATGGCGGCGGCGATCGAGGCGCAGAAGAGGACGTCGGAAAAAGCGGGTTTTGAGCCTGTCCGACTGGATCCTGACACGCCGTCCCGGACGAATTTCATCCGGGAATTCATTCTTAAGTAACCGCTCCTTTCTCGTCCCCGCATGTGCGGCATTGCCGGTTTTTTTGATTCTGAACGCCGTGTCCGGGATCCCCAGGACCGGCTTCATCGCATGACCCAGGCCCTCCGCCTGCGCGGTCCGAATGACAGCGGCGAGTTTCATGCCGGTCCATGGCATCTGGGACACCGGCGGCTGTCGATTCTTGATTTGTCCGCCGCCGGCCGCCAGCCCGCGGAGACGGTTGATGGCCGGAAGATGATTGTCTTCAACGGGGAAATCTATAATTTCCAGCCTCTTCGCGACTGGCTCGAAAGCCGCGGGTACCGGTTTCGGACCCAAACAGACACGGAAGTGATATTGCACGCGTACCAGGAGGAAGGCGCCGCGTGCCTCAGCCGGTTGAATGGGATGTTTGCGTTCGCCATTCTGGACCTCAACCGGCAAAGTATCCTTCTGGCGCGCGACCGTGCGGGAAAAAAGCCGCTCTATTATACGCTTCAAAACGGCCTCTTCGCCTTCGCCTCAGAACTCAAATCCTTCGCGACGGTCCCGGAACTCTCCCGGACCATGGACGAGGAAAGCGTCCGGCTTTTTTTGAGCCTGGATTATATTCCCTCCCCGAACACCATTTACAGCGAATTTCAAAAATTGCGGTCCGGGCACTACATGATTTTTGATGGCCGCACCGCGCGGGAGGAGCCCTACTGGCGTCTGAGGTTTGTTCCGAAACTGGCGTGCGACGAAGTGGAAGCGGAGAAGGAATTGACCGACCGCATCCGGCAGGCGACGCGGCGGCGGCTGGTGGCGGACGTGCCGGTGGGGGTGCTCCTGTCCGGAGGGATTGATTCCTCCTGTGTCGCCTTTTTCGCCCAGGAAAACGCCACCCGGCGTGTACGGACATTTTCGATCCGGTTTGAGGAGGCCTCCTATGACGAATCGGCCTACGCGCGACTGGTGGCCGACCGGCTGGGGACGGATCACACGGAGTTTTCGTTTACGGTGAATGATGCGGTGTCGCGGATCGAATCCGTTTTCAGGTATCTGGACGAGCCGCTTGCCGACCCATCCATTCTGCCGACGGCGCTGCTTTGTGAGAATACCGTCAAGCATGTCACGGTCGCGCTCGGCGGGGACGGCGGAGACGAGTTGTTCTATGGGTATCCGACCTACCAGGCGGAGGCTGTCGCGTGGGCGCTGGGTCCGATCCGATGGGCGTCGCCCTTTTTTTGCCGTGCGGCTCGCATGATTCCATCCTCCGACAGATACATGAGCTGGCCGTTCAAACTGGAACGATTCTCCCGCGGCCTTGAGGCTGATCCCATCCGGCGCCATTTCCTCTGGCGCGGCCCCTGTGATCCGGAAACCCTGAACCGGCTGTTGGGCCCGCCGCGGTCGGCCGCCCCTGGAAATGGGGTATACGCGCCGATGACCCGGGAGATTCTGGCCAACGGACCTTTCGACAGCCACTTTGAGCCGGTTCTGTACAGTGATTTCCGGTTTTATCTGCAGGACGATGTCCTGGTGAAAGTCGACCGGGCAAGCATGATGCACTCGCTGGAGATGCGCGCGCCGCTCCTGGATCAACTCGTGATGGAATACGCCGCGCGATTGCCCCGATCGATCCAGTTTAGGCAATTCAGAACGAAGGCCTTTTTCAAGTCGATCCTTCGCGGGAAACTGCCGGACACGGTGATCGACAGGCCCAAGAAGGGATTTGCCGTGCCGGTGTCGGCCTGGCTCAAGAGCGATCTCAAACCCCTGTTTATGGATCACTGGTCGGGTTCGTCCGGCGGGCAGAGCGGCCTGATCGATTCCGCCGTCGTTCGGTCGCTCTACGATGAACACTGCTCGGGCCGGCGGGACCGCCGCAAGGAACTCTGGGCGCTCCTGGCTTTTCAATTATGGCGCGACGCCTGGCTCGCCCCGCGGTCCGTTAGTCCCGCGGCCTCCGCATGAAAAAGTTTTTTTGTCTGGCGGTTCTGTGCATCATCCTGGCCCTGGGACTATGGAAATTCGGCGCGTCCGCGGTTCAGGCAGCCCGCGAAGTCCTGCCGGTTTCCTGGACAAAGCAGGGTGAACCCACACGGACGCTTTCTCCGCGATCCTATGGACTTGACCATCTGACCCGCAAGGCCTTTTTTGACACGGAAACCCGCAGAAACATCCTGTACAGCATCGTGGCGGGATACGCCCTGGTCTCTCTGTTTCTTCTCTCCCGATTGCTCGGCGCCCACCAGTTGTCACTTGATCCGCGCTGGACCTGGTGGGATCTGATATGGGTAATTGTTGGCGTGATTGTCTTTATCGAATCCATCCCGGTTGAGTCCCCTGAAGTGCCGCGCGGGATATTATTCGTGAAAGAGCTGGTCATCTGCGTCTGGATCGTGATCGTCGCGCGGTACCGGGAAATTGGCGCCGCGGAACTGGGCCTGTCACTTCACCGGATTGTTCCGGACGCGGCCAGGGGAATTGGCGCGGCGTTTCTCTATCTTCCCGTTCTTATGCCGCTCATCCTGATCCTGCTCATTCAGGCGGGCCCCGGTGCTCTGGTCTACGAATTGACCATTCCTGTTCCGACCAGCGCCGCGAACCTGTGGTTGAGTGTTTTGGTCCTGCCCTTTTTCGAGGAGATTTTGTTTCGGGGATTTTTGTACCGTTTTTTGCGCGCCCGCTGGCCCGAAATTCTCGCGAATCTGTCAACCTCCTTCCTGTTCGCCGCCGGCCATGAAACAGCCGGGCCCGTTCAATTGGGCCAATTCCTGGGAAGCCTTCTCATGTGCCGACTCTACGAATCCACCGGCACCCTCTGGTCGGGACTGGCCGCCCATGCCGCGTTTAACGCGTTGATTTTGGTGGGGCCGTTTTTATTCTAGGCCGCCGAATCGCGGCACAAACCCTCCATGGTCTAGGCGCGTCCGAGGGCGTAAAATACCAGTTTGATCCATTCCTTGAAAATCACCTGATACAGGTCCGAGGGTTCGCCGCCGCGTTTGGCGAAGTCCGCGTAAGACGACGAGGAGACAAATCCGATGCGTCCGCTGACCATGGGATCGACCCGGTGGATGGAGAAACGCAGCCGGCGCAGGTGATATCCGTCGGATATGGCCAGAGCCCGCGCGGTGGGCCGGCGGGACAAAAACTCCGAAAACATCTCCGCGTCCTGCCACGTGCTTCTCGATTCTCCCAGAAAAATAACTTGTGTGTCCCCCACCCCGCGCGACCGCAAAAGCCGCAGGACCATCGGACCCTCGGTGATGTCCTCATCCGTGTATTGCCGCGCCTCCTTCCGCCACCGGGAGGGTTCGGTCACCGTCAAAATCAGCGTATCGCCGAAATGTTCGCTCAGCAGCGTGATCGCCGCCGGAAGACGGTGGAACAGGTTTCCGGACGGCACCAGAAGATAATCGGCCGGCCGCGGCGGATTGGATATGTCCAGATATGAAAAAATCGCGCGACTGACGCGGTCGGGAATCAGAATGGGCAGGGAAAAAATGATCAACCAGAACCCGCTGGCCGCGATGACACCCATCCAAAACCCCCGTCTCATCCGGGAGTCTCCCCCGCGCCGCCGGCGTCAAACCCATATTTCTCCATTTTTTTATACAGCGTCGTCCGATTGATTCCCAGCACCGCGGCCGCCCGGCTGATGTTCCATTTTTCGGAATTCAGGACGGTCAGGATGTGCCGCTTTTCGATCTCATCCAATGACAGGTGAGGGTCCGTCCCCGCCGTCAGCGCCGTTGACGCCGCCGGATGGATCTCCTGAAGGGAAAGAGGCAGATGGGAAACATCGATTTCGGCCGCCTTCTGGGAGAGCGCGATCGCGTATTTGATCGCGTTTTCCAGTTCCCTCACGTTGCCCGGCCAGGAGTATTCGAGAAACCGCCGGATGGCCTGGTCGGCAAACGGTTTTTGCTGAACATTTAATTCCTTAAAACTTCGCAGCGCGATATTGGACACCAGGATGGGTATGTCGTCCCGGCGGTCGCGCAGGGCCGGCATTCGGATGGGAACGACGCTCAGGCGGAAAAACAGGTCCTCTCGAAATTTTCCTTCCTTGACCATTGCGGACAGTTCGAGGTTGGTGGCGGCGATGACCCGGACGTCCACGTGGGTTTCCTTCTCATCGCCGAGCCGGCTGAACGTCCGTTCCTGCAGAAACCGGAGGAGTTTGGCCTGAAGGGTCGCGTCCATATTTCCGATCTCGTCCAGAAACACCGTCCCGCCGTCCGCGGATTCGAATTTCCCCCGGTGGCTGCGCACCGCGCCGGTAAAGGCCCCGCGCTCAAATCCAAATAGTTCGCTTTCGAGGAGCGTGCCGGGAATACTGCCGCAGTCGACAACGACAAAGGGCATGTCCTTCCGAAGGGAACGAAAATGCACGGCGCGGGCCGCCAGCTCCTTGCCGGTCCCGCTCTCACCCGTGATGAGCACCGTGACGTCGGTGCCGGCGACCTCTTGAAGGATGTGGAAAATCCGCTGCATGATGGGACTTTTCCCGACAATGGATTCGAATCCGTATTTTTCTGACAGCTCCTCGCTGAGCCGGCGGTTTGCCTGGCGCAGATCCTTTCGCTCAAGAGCTTTCGACACCACGATCTCCACCGCATCGGGGCCGCCCGGAATCGGTTTGGTGATGTAATCGAAGGCGCCGTCCTTCATGGCCTGAAGCGCCGATTCGACGGTGGCAAACGCGGTCAGGAGGACAACCTCCGTCTCCGGATTTCTTCGTTTGACCTCACGCAGCAGGTCATGACCCGACAGACCGGGCATCCGGATGTCCGATATCACCACGTCGACTTCCCGCTCGGCCAGAATGCCCAGCGCCGTCGCGGCATCCGGCGCTTGCAGGACCGTGTAAGCCTTGCGCTCCATGGTCTTGGCGACGGAATCCCGCATCATTCGGTCGTCGTCCACCACAAGAATGATCGGCACCATGATTGCTTCCCCCTAGCCCTTCCCCTGCGCGCCGGCGGCCGCTGCCGGCAGGGGCTGGGCGAGCGGCAGATAAATCCGGAATGTGCTGCCCTTTTTCCATTCGCTTTCAAAAGTGATCTCGCCACCGTGGACTTTGACGATTTTTCGGGAAATGGCCAGCCCAAGCCCAGTTCCCTTCTCGCGCGTGGTGTAGAAATCCTCAAAAATGCGGCTTTTCTGCTCCTCCGTCATGCCGACACCCGTGTCGGTGATTTCCGTAACCGCCCACCGGCGGATTTCCGATCCGGATTTGGATTCCTTGCAGATGACCCGGACCGTCAGGATTCCGCCGGTTTCATGCATGGCCTGGACGGCGTTGAGCAGAAGGTTGAGAAACACCTGGCGGAGCTGGTCGAAATTCCCCATGACCTGAATATGATTGGGCGCGTCGATGTCGTGGCGGATTTGCATCCGCTCAATCTCCGGCGTCGCAAAATCCGCCGCAGAGTCGATGACGTCGGCCAGAAAGATCCGCTCGTTCATCTCCCCCCGCGCGACCCGGGCGTACCCGAGGAGGTTTCCGACGACGGTGTCGAGGGTCTTCACGCCGTCGATGATCTTGCTCACCAGGTCCTTTTTTTCCTGTTCGGGAATTGCGTCTGATGCCATATCGCGCTGAAGGAGCCGGGCGTACATGTCGAGTCCGCCAAGAGGATTTTTGATTTCGTGCGTCAGGCTGGCCGCCATTTCTCCCAGCGCGGCCAGAGTTTCCGACAGACGAAGTTTTTCCTCGAGCTTGCGCTCCCTCTCCAGCGCCTCCTCGACCCGGAGCGTCAGGGTTTTGGACAATTCCTTTTCCCGGTTGAGCAGCCGCAGGCGCTGAAGCACGACCGATACCTGGTCCATGTAGGTGCCGAGGAGCCGGACCTCCTCCGAGCCGATCGGGATCTGGCGCCGGTGTTTGCGGACCCGGTCGACGTACAGAACGCCGGTGATCCGGCCTGCCTGGTGCATCGGAACGACGGCAAACCGCTCGGGCGGCTCGGAACCGTCCTCTCCCAGCAGAACATTGCGGTCAAATGCCGCCTCGCCGATCGTCTCGTAGACTTTCGGCGTTCCTTCCCGGATCGACTGGCAGATGATCGAATCCCGCTTCAAGTCCAGCGATATCCGGGAAAAAGTCTCGATCGGAAATCCCTGGACGGCGGCCACCCGCAATTTGTCGTCCGGGAGCGCCGCGTCGCCGGCCATGAAAAAAACCGCCCGGTCAAACTCGAATGTGTCCAGAATGTCGGTCATCCCGTGCTTCATCAACGATTCCTCATCCTCCTCCACCTGAACATCCCGCGTGATCCGATAGACCTCCTCCAGCCATCGGTTGAGCCGGACGTTCTTCTCGACAAAATATTCGATAAGGGAAAAAGAGACATAGAGAATGGTGACAACCAAAAGCGCGTAGCCGGAGACCTGGCCCAGATTCTCCTTGAGAAAAAACCAGAACGAATTGTAAGGCGAGATGAGCCAGCCGCCCGCCACAACGAGCACAATGAGAGCAATGATGCTGATCCACTTGATGCCGGGCAGCCGCGAGAGAAGTTTGGGCGTCATGAAACGCTCAGGCGCGTGATCCCGCCCATGTACGGCAGCAGAGCCTCCGGAATGGATACGCTTCCTTCGACATCCTGAAAATTCTCCAGAATCGCCACAAGGGTCCTGCCGACCGCCAGAGCGGATCCGTTCAACGTGTGGACCAGGGCGACCGTGTCTTTGCCGCGGTACCGGATCATCGCGCGCCTGGCCTGAAAGTCGGTGAATGTGGAGCAGGAGGAGATTTCCCGGTAGGCGTTCTGTCCCGGCAGCCAGACCTCGATGTCGTAGGTCTTCGCCGA
>CAZHRJ010000019.1:0-32434 GCA_964534765.1 uncultured bacterium | reverse complement strand
GCCTGCGTGTCCACCACAATCCACGTGTCACTCCGGAATATACCGCTCACCTGCGAATTCTCCGTTAAAAAGATCGTCTGCGTGTCCAGCACCAATCCCGCCGCGGCGCCCTCGTTCGTACCGTTGCCCACGTACACCGTCACACGCACAGTGTCCACCAGCTGGGGGTTCCTGTTCTCGTCCGTGTCCTGCACTTGAACGAAAAATAAATCCCGCACCAACAACGTGTCCACTTCGTCCACAAACCCTGAATCGTCCATAAACGATACCGCGCCCGTCGTCGCGATCTCCAGCGCCAGAGCCGTGTCAATCGTCGTGTCGTTGCCGTCAATGTCGCCGTAGATGGCGGCCAACGTGTCAAACCGGCCCCAACTGATCGTGCCGTTGTTCACCGTCGGCGACTGCGTGTCCGTCACGTCCACCGCGCCGCTCCGGAATATATACGTCTTGTTACCGCTCTCCGTCAGCGTCAATACCTCCGTGTCGATCATCAGACCCGCGGCGCTGCCGCCCTCCGCGACGCCGTTGGCCACGATCACGATCACCTTCACCGTGTCCGTCGCGTTCGAGTTGCGGTTCTCGTCCGTGTCGCTCACCCACACATACACCACATCCCGCGTCTGAAACGTATCCACCGCATTCGTGTAGCTCGCGTCCTCGAACAACTGAATCGTCGACGCCGTCGGAGCCAGCATGATCAGCGCTGTGTCGCTCCGGATGTCCGCGGACGTGTTCGAATCCGTGTACGCGGCGTGAATCGTGTCGCCCAGACCCACGCCGATTCTGCCGTTGTTGTTGGTCGATCCGAAGGCGTCCGTGTCCACCACGTTGATCGCGGCGCTCCGGAATGTGCCGCTCGTCTCGCCGGATTCGGTCAGAATGAACACTTCCGTGTCTACGCCGATCAACGACCCCGCTTTCGACACAAATACGGTCACTGTCACCGTGTCCGCGATCTGCGGGTTGCGGTTCTCGTCCGTGTCGTACACCACCAGATAGGCCACGTCGTTTAGAAAACTGTACGTGTCCACTTCGTCCACTTCGCTCGCTCCCTCAAACCACTGCACAACCGAATTCGTCGTGATCGCCAACGCCAACGCCGTGTCGCTCCGCTCCTCGCCGCTGTCCGTTACGTCCGTGTAGGCCACATGCAAAGTGTCCGATAAACCCCAACTGGTGAATCCGTCGTTCACCACGGTGTACCGCGTGTCGGTCACCGTTACCGTGTCACTTCGGAATATGCCGCTCAGATTGCCAATCTCCGTCAGATACACCCGGTCCGTGTCGATCACCAAACCCGCTGCGCCGCCGCCGGCGGTCGCGTTCGATACGTAAATCACCACACTCACGCTGTCCAACGACTGGGGATTGCGGTTCTCGTCCGTGTCCTGTATCTGGATGAATAAAATGTCCCGGATAAAAAATGTGTCCACATCGTCGCTGTACGCCGTATCCTCGTAGATCGTCACAAACGCGTTCGTCGGAATCGTTATCGCCAGCGCCGTGTCCGTCCGGTCCTCCGTCGTGCCCAGAACGTCCGAATACGCCGCCACCATCGTGTCCCCGCGGCCCCATACCAGTATCCCGTTTTGCGCCGCAGGCGCCTGCGTGTCCACTACGATCCACGTGTCGCTCCGGAATATGCCGCTCACCTGCGAGTTCTCCGTTAAAAAGATCGTCTGCGTGTCCAACACAAACCCCGCCGCGTCGCCCTCGGTCGTCCCGTTGCCCACGTACACCGTCACCAGCACCGTGTCCGCCAACTGCGGGTTCCGATTCTCGTCCGTGTCCTGCACTTGAACGAAAAATAAATCCCGCACCAACAACGTGTCCACTTCGTCCACAAACAACCGGTCCTCGATAAACGATACCGCGCCAACCGTCGCGATCTCCAGCGCCAGCGCCGTGTCGATCGTCGTGTCGTTGCCGCCGTCGATGTCGCCGTAAATCGCCGCCATCGTGTCAAACCGCCCCCAGCTGACCGTCCCGTTGTTCACTGTCGGTGCCTGCGTGTCCGTCACATCCACCGCTCCGCTTCGGAAAATGTAGGTCTTGTTCCCGCTTTCCGTCAGCGTTAATACCTCCGTGTCGATCATCAGCCCCGCGGCGCTCCCGCCTTCCGCAACGCCGTTGGCTACGATCACAATCACCTTCACCGTGTCCGACGCGTTCGAGTTGCGGTTCTCGTCCGTGTCGCTTACCCACACGTACACCACATCACGCGTCTGAAACGTGTCCACCGCGTTCGTGTAACTCGCGTCTTCAAACAACTGAATCGATGACGCCGTCGGCACGACAAGAATGAGCGCCGTGTCCCCTCGCACGTCGCCGCTTGAGTTGGAGTCCGTGTACCCGACATGAATCGTGTCGTCCAAACCCACGCCGATTCGGCCGTTGTTGTTGGTCGACCCGAACGCGTCCGTGTCCACCACGTTGATCGCCACGCTCCGGAATATCCCGCTCGTCTCACCCACCTCGGTCAGAATAAATACCTCCGTGTCACGCAATATCCCGGAATTACGCTGCCCCGTCCAAACCGTCACCGTCACCGTCTCCACACTCTGGGGATTCCGGTTCTCGTCCGTGTCGAAAATCACCAGATAGGCCACGTCGTTTAAAAAGCCGTACGTGTCCACCTCGTCCACTTCGTTCGCCGATTCGTACCACTGCGGCACGCCGGTCGCCGCGATCTCCACCGCCAGCGCGGTGTCGCTCCGCTCCTCGGTCGTGCCCAGAACGTCCGAATAGGAAATATGCAGCGTGTCCGACAGCCCCCATGATAGAAACCCGTTGCTCACCGCGGGAACCAACGTGTCCGTGATCAGCACCACGTCGCTCCGGAATAGGCCGCTCACCTGGCTATTCTCCGTCAGATACAACCGCTCAGTGTCCAGCACCAAACCCGCCGCGCCGCCGCCCGACGTCGCGTTGGCCACATACGCCAACACGCTCACTGTGTCGGTTAACTGGGGATTGCGGTTCTCGTCCGTGTCCTGAGCCTGCAGCCATAGAAAATCCCGCGTGGATTGCGTGTCCACGTCGTCCACAAACCCGACGTCGTCGAAAATCGTCACCACTGCCGTCGCCGCGATCTCCAATGCCAACGCCGTGTCACTCCGATCCTCCGTCGTGCCCAAAACGTCCGAATACGCCACATGCACCGTGTCCAGCCGGCCCCACGAAATCACGCCGTTTTGCGCCGTCGGCGCCTGCGTGTCCGTCAAAACCCACGTGTCGCTCCGGAAGATGCCGCTCACTTGCGAGTTCTCCGTCAGAAAAATCGTCTGCGTGTCCAGCACCAGTCCCGCGGCGTCCGAACCCTCGGCCACGCCGTTGCCCACGTACACCGTCACCAACACCGTGTCCGCCAGCTGCGGGTTGCGGTTCTCGTCCGTGTCCACCACCTGAACGTATACCGCGTCCCGCGTCTGAAACGTGTCCACGATGTTGCCAAACAGCCGGTCCTCATAAAATGTCACAATGCCGGTACTCGCCATCTCCAGCGCCAGCGCCGTGTCGAGGCTCGTGTCCGATCCATCCACGTCGCCGTAGATCACCGCTATCGTGTCAAACCGCCCCCAGCTCACCGTCCCGTTGTTTACCGACGGCGCCTGCGTGTCCGTCAATACCACCGCGCCGCTTTGGAAGATGTACGTCTTGTTCCCGCTCTCCGTCAGCGTCAATACCTCCGTGTCGATCATCAACCCCAACGCCGAGCCGCCCTCCGCCGTGCCGTTGCCCACCACCACCCTCACCTTCACCGTGTCCGCCGCGTTGGAGTTGCGGTTCTCGTCCGTGTCGCTTACCCACACGTACAATAGATCCCGCACCTGGTAGGTCTCCACCGCGTTCGTGTAACTGGCGTCCTCAAACAACTGAATCGACGACGCCGTCGGAATGGTCATAATCAGCGCCGTGTCGCTCCGGATTTCCGACCCCGAATTCGAGTCCGTGTATACCGCGTGAATCGTGTCGTCCAACCCCACGCCGATTCTGCCGTTGTTGCTGTTCGCCAACCCAAACGCGTCCGTGTCCACCACGTTCACCAATCCCGATCGGAAAATTCCGCTTGTCTCGCCCACCTCCGTCAGAATCAGCACTTCCGTGTCCTGCAAAATCCCGGAATTCCGCTGCCCCACAAATACCGTTACCGTCACCGTCTCCACACTCTGCGGATTCAGATTCTCGTCCGTGTCAAATACCGTCAAATACGCCACGTCATTTAAAAATCCGTATGTGTCCACTTCGTCCACTTCGTTCGTCCCCTCGTACCACTGCGCCACACCCGTCGACGCGATCTCGATCGCCAACACGGTGTCCACCTGCTCCTCGGCTGATCCCAGAACATCCGAATAGGCCACATGCATCGTGTCGGATAACCCCCAGGACAGCCGACCGTCGCCCACGACCGGAACCAGCGTGTCGGTGATCAGCACTGTGTCGCTCCGGAAGAGGCCGCTTACCTGGCTGCTCTCCGTCAGATACAACCGCTCCGTGTCCAGAACCAATCCCGCGGCGCCGCCGCCCGACGTCGCGTTCGACACATACGCCACCACACTCACCGTGTCGAAAATCTGCGGATTCCGGTTCTCGTCCGTGTCCTGCACCTGAAGCCAGATGATGTCCCGCGTGAGTTGGGTGTCCACCTCGTCCACAAAACCGCTGTCGTCGAAGATCGTCACCACGCCCGTCGCCGTAATCTCCAGCGCCAAAACCGTGTCGGTCCGGTCCTCCGTCGTGCCCAGAATGTCGCTGTATACCGCCGCCATCGTGTCGCCCCGGCCCCAGGACAGCCGGCCGTTTTGAACGCTCGGAACCTGCGTGTCCACCAGAGTCCAGGTGTCGCTCCGGAATATCCCGCTCGTCCGGCTCGTCTCGGTCAGATAGATCGTCTGCGTGTCGATCACCAGCGCCGCGGCGTCGCCGCCCTCGGCGGTGTTGTTACCCACATACACCGTCACCAGCAGCGTGTCGAATAAATGCGGGTTGCGGTTCTCGTCCGTGTCCTGCACCTGCACGTAAAACACATCCCGGACTGAAAACGTGTCCACTTCGTCCGCAAATCCCGTATCATCGAAAAATGATACCGCACCCGTCGTCGCGATCTCCAACGCCAGCGCCGTGTCTATCTGCGTGTCGCCGCCGCCGGCGTCGTTTCGGTCGCCGCCGATCACATACATCGTGTCGTCCCGGCCCCAGGTCAAACGCAGGTCGTTGTAGGTCGTGTCCTGCGTGTCGCTCGCCACTATACCCGCGCTCCGGAACAGGGCGCTTTGCAGACTCGACTCGGTTAAAACAAGAATCTGGGTGTCCATCTGGGATGCCTGCGCCGACCCGCCCTCGGTTGCGCCGTTTAGGACATACACGGTCACCACCATCGTCTCCGCGCGTTTCGGATCACGGCTCTCGTCTGAATCCGTGTACTGAATGTAGACAGCGTCTCGGGTCGTGAAGGTGTCGACGGTGTTGGTGAACCCGGGATTCTCGAACAACTGGAGAAGTCCCGCGGTGGCCTCGTCCTGGATGAACGCCGTGTCCCACAACTCGTCCGACGAAAAGTTTTCGTCGATGTACAACGCGAAAATCGTGTCCGACGGGCCAACCGCCAGCAGAGTGTCCGAGGTCGATGAGTCGGTCCGCGTCGTCGCGTAGGTGTCGCTCCGGAAATATCCGCTCCGGTCGCTCGTCTCCCGAAGCAGCATGTACATCGAATCGATGTACGTCTGGTCCCCTTCCGCGTCGTAGCTTCGGACCAGCACCACAATCGTGTCCTTCTGGTTCGGATCGTCGTTTTCGTCCGTGTCGATGAATGTCACGAACAACAGGTCCTGATCCACCTGGAACGTGTCCACTACGTCCGTCGCCGCCGGATTCTCCGTGAACATCGGCTGCGCGCTCGGCGGATTCCCGAACTCCTGGTAGGTCGCGGACGTCGGATTGTCGATGATCAGCGCCGTGTCGATCCGCGTGTCCGCGGACGTCGAATTCAGGTCGCCGTAGATCGCGTAAACCGTGTCCAGCCGGCCGGCCTGAAGCTGCCCGTCGTTGACGGTTCCGGCGATCCGGGAACTGATCGTGATCGCGGACGACCGGAAAATCGTCGATCCCTGCGCCGACTCCGTCAGTACAATCGTCTCCGTGTCCAGAATCACTCCGGTTCGCGACGCCGCAACTCCACCGTCGCCTGCGTACAGCGTCACCGTTACGGTGTCCCGCGAATAGGGATTCCGGTTCTCGTCCGTGTCGGAAACCATGATGTACAGCACATCGTCCTTGCTCCCGTCCGCGGCGTCACCGTCGCTCGCTTCCAACGTGTCGATCGCGTTCGTGAAACTCGCGTCTTCAAAAAACTGAATCACCGACGCCACCGGCGCGTCCACCGCAAGCGCCGTGTCAAAACTGGTGTCCTCCGCGTACCACGGGAATGTCGTCGTGTCCCAGTAGATCACGTACAGCGTGTCCGACAGACCCATGTTGATCCGCCAGTTGTAGGCGGCGGGATAGGCGTCCGTGTCGACAACGTTGATCCCTTCGCTCTGAAACATCCCCTGGGCGTTGGCCTGGCCCACCTCGGTCAATATGAAAACCTCCGTGTCCACGATGATCCCCAACGGCGAATCGCCCTGATAGATCGCCCGGTTCTCCACGATCACCGTCACGAAAATGGTGTCCGCCACCAGCGGGTCGCGGTTGGCGTCCGTGTCCTGGACTTGGATGTACAAAACCGGCGGGTTGCTGCCCGTGAAGTCGTTCCGAAGTTCGAACAGTTGCGATGGGCTGGAAAAGCCGGCGTCATTGTAGAGTTCCACCGCGCTGCCGTGACGGGGATTGTGCGTGCCCACCGTGTCGGTGGCGGTGTCGCCGGTGGTTCCCTCAAACGTGTCCCAAACGTCGTTGTATACCGCCACTACGCTGTCCTTGTCGCCCGTCAGAATGATTCCGTCCACATGATCGGCGGAGATAAAGGGCGGCAGAGGGAAGGTGTTCGAAAAGGTGATGCTGTTGGGCGCGCCGTTGACGTCGAGATCGCTCCAGAAAACACCGGAATCATCTCCGGATTCGCTCAGCGTGTAAAATTGCGTGTCGCCCGTCTCGGAGTTCCGCACCAGAATCCGGACCGTGTCGCGATTGCGCGGATCGATGTTCGCGTTCGTGTCGTAGACCACCACGTGGGCCGTGTCGAGCGCGATCGTGTAGCTATCGACATTCAGCGTTTCCGATATGTTCCGCCACTGCACGAACCCCCGGCTCATCCGCAGCGAAATCGTGTCGAAGACCGTGTCACCGTGCGGGTCGGTCACGTCCACGTACCGGATCACAATCGTGTCCTGCCGGCCGTGCCAGGTGTCGCCCACCAGAAGAATTCCGTTGTTCGTCGCGCCGCCCACCGACTGCGAAAGCGTCATCGGCAGTCCCCGGCCCGTGTCCTGGAATGGACTGAAAACGGAACTCGCGTCACTGTTCGTCGCTTCCGTCAGCTCCCACGTCTCCGTGTCGCCCCCATACAGCGACCAGACCGTCACCTGGACCGTGTCCCGGCCTGAATATCCCGGGCCGTCCATCCGGCGCTGGTCCGTGTCGTAGACTTCCATGTACAACCGGTCGCCCGCGTAGACGACGTCAACCGAATCCCCCACACGGTTCACCGCTTGCACCTGATTGTGCGTCTGAACGTAAAACCGCATGTATCCCGTGCAGTACCGGTCCTCAAACGTGAAAAGCGAACTGTCAGCCATCGTCCGGTCCCAGGTGTCCTTGTTCGTCGCGTGACTGATCAGCCGGATGATCGTGCCCGAACAGACGCCCCGCTCGAAATGGATGTTCAACCCGCCCGTCTCATGCGTGATGGTCGTGATGGGATCGGTAAACCACGTGTTCACGCCGTTGTGCCGGATCAACGGATAGGCCCGGCCCTGGTTGCCCCTCATGAAGGCGTCCTTGATGCCCGAGTCGACGTTGTTCACATGGGTCGACATCTGGCCGATCGAGTCCCCGTAGTCCTCCACCGGGGTGTCCATGTTCGCGCCCATCGGGGCGAAATTCCATAGATTCGCGTTGCTGTCGTTCAAATATCCGTGTCGGTTCACGGCCGTTATGTAGACCTGAAACGTGTCCCCGATGTAGGCCACCCGCGTCTGCGGATAGACCTTCGACCGGCCCTCGCCGTGGACTAGAAAAATCATTCGCTCCTTCACCGACAGACGCGATCTCGGGGCCGTGTCCGCCAGTTGACGATTCTTGCTCAAAAAAACGACCACAAAATCGTTGCCGTTCGCGCCCATGTCGATGGCGCCGCCCGCACGGAATGTCTTGGCGGTCGACGACCCCACACCCGACGCCACCCAGGAATGCGCCGGGCGCCAGTTCCCGGCTCGGACTTGAATGGTGAACGTGTCGTTCAGGCCGCCATCCCCGTTTTCCGGCATGTTCGAGTTCGATCCGGCCGGGGTGGCGGGCGCGTTGTCGAAATTGAACGAGTCCACATTCATCGCCGTCGCCGCCTTGTACTCCAACTCATGCGTCGCGTCGGTCATGTCCCATATCTGATCGTTGATCGTGGCGCCACCGTACTCCGTATCGGCCCGGGGCTGGAAGTTGGATCCGGCGCCGTTGGTGACGGAATAGAATCCAAATCCCGGGATGGTGTCGCTCTGGCCAAACAGTATCGTTCCGACTCCGGCGCCGACCCCCAGCGTAAACTGAAAACTGTTCAGACACACCGTGTCGGGCGTTGGATTGTACAGCTCCATGAATTCGCCGTCATCGTCAACCGCGTCGGCCTCCCCCGCCTCACCGTTGGCGTATATCCGGCTGAACACGATTGAATCCGACGTCATCACCGCGTCCGCGCCCGGTACCAGCGTCGCCGTGAGCAGCGCCAAAACGACAGTCCACTTCGTCAACGCCGCCCAAGCCGTTACACTTTTTGTTATATATATAGTAAAAAAAATATGGGAGGCGGGTCGGCGGGAAAATGGGGACTTAAGAGCCTGTATCAGAATGGCCGTCAGTAGTTGGAGCGTACCTGTCATTTTGTTACAGGCTCTAAATAGACGCACGACCCCGCGGGAGGTCAAAGGCCGGAAGGACCGCCGGAGGCGGCCGGGGGAGATCATCCGGACACTGGGTCACTCGCCTTTAGTCCGGTATAATTGGATGGATGATGGATAAGGACAGAATACGCCACACAGCCCAAGTCGGTTCCCTCTCTACAAAAAAATTCCGGCCTTCGACAAGACCTTTCGGCACGCGACCCCGCGGCGGGGGCGGACGCGCCGCTTATATACTTATCGAAATACCCAACTAAAAAATTGACCGTTTTTTTCATTCCCGCGATAGACAAGACGACCCCCGTGGCCGTGGCGGCCTTTTTCGCCGCGGCGTTTTTTTTCCTCTCAATCTCGCTGCTGTAAACTTGTGGGGGGTAAAGACCGATCGACGTAAGGCCGCGCAAAAATGAATGTCTCCGCCCTGCCTGCTTAATGGCCGCCTATGGTCTTGTTGTCTTCAACCACCCCTGTCCTGCTTCGCCGGCTTCGAACCGGCTTCCCCTCAAACCAAAAAGAATTAGGTCAAACCACGCCGATACTCAGCAACTCCGATACCCGGGCGATCAAATCGTCGCTCGAAAATGGTTTCGCCAGAAACGTGTCAAAACCCAGTGTCTGCAGATCCTTGATCTCCGCATCCGATAAATACCCCGATATGGCCACCATCTTCACTTCTGAAAAATCGCTGTCCGTGCGAAGCTGCCTGCAGACCTCCCGGCCGTCCAGGTCGGGCAACTTGATGTCCATGATGATAACGTGTGGATGAAACTGGCGGGTCTTGTACCCGGCGTCAAACCCCGTCGACGCCGACAAAATCTCGTACCGGCCGTCCCTCTCAAACGCCTTCTGCAGTCCCCGCAACAGCGCCTCGTCGTCCTCCACCAACAAAACCCTGCGCCGACCCGCGTCCAGGTACTGCATCGGTATCCCATATTCCTTCATGAATTCCACCATAAACTCGTACGGGATCCGGTGCCGCCCTCCCGGCAGCTTATACGCCTTGATCTTCCCTTCCTTTATCCAGGTCCCAATCGTAGTCCGAGTCACATGCAACACCCTGGCCGCATCCTCACTACTGTATTCCCGTGGCGACATCCCTATCCCTCCTTATTATTAATAACGACGTACTTGACGTTTCTTACGAATCTGAACGAATCTTACCAAACTTTACGAACTTGTCAAGCTTATTTCATAAGCAGAATATTCATACTGTCAATAGGTTATGCATATTTACTCCGAAGGTGTCGATGTACAGGCGGAGAGAACATAAGCCACCGACAGACGCAGACAAAAATCTTCAGATCAGGATTTAAAGTCTGCGCTATCGAAGGTGCCTGTCGAAGGTGCCAGCCCTATCGAAGGTGCCAGCCCCTAAGTTATAGAAGTTCCGGAGAACTGAAAGGAGTCTGAACGGCGGACGGTTTAACTACGAAATGACGCGAATGATCGTAAACGCAAGTTCTGTGCCTCTTGTGTAAAAAATGCGTGACTCGTGTCAGTAGATACAAGCATCCAGTATGGCCAGAACTTCTTCCAGCAGTCCACTGGAAGCCTGCCCGATGCGTTTGGCCTTGCGCGCGCGGAAATCGATGGACTTGACCTGCTCGACCATGACGAATCCCGTGAGGGCGGCGTCATCCGGAACCGCCACATGGAATGGAAAACCCCGATGTGTGTTTGTGAGGGGACAGACGACGGCAAGGCCGGTTTTTGCATTGAAGAGTGTGTTGCTCACAACCAGAGCCGGCCGACGCCCCTTCTGTTCATGACCGGCCCGCGGGTCGAAAGTGACGGCGACAAAGTCGCCTTTCTCCGGCACATAGCCTCCCATTTACATTGCCTCTCTGCCGACTGGCCTCCCCCAGTCAACTTCGCCGGCCCTGTAGTTCTTTGGAATGCGTGACACGAGTTCCGGCAGGCTCTGTTTGCCGCGCAATCGCCTGACGGGCGCAATCACGATCACGCCATCCCGGGCCGCCACATCGACCTTATCCCCGACCGAGATGCGCGCCTCCGCGAGTATATTCCTGGCAAGCCGGAGACCCTGACTGTTGCCCCATTTCTGGACTTTCGTAACCATATTTATTTTTTGCTCCCTGAGCTATACGAAGTATAGCCCAGACACAAAATCCAGTCAAGCCCGGTATTTTACGTGGTGCCAGTCCTTATTGGTCGATGCGGTGATCTCGGAGCCGATCCCACATATTTACAATGGCCACGCCCGCCATGATGTCGAACAGGGGGACAAGGGCGACGTAGTACCGGGGGATCGGCATGAAAGGGAAAATGAAAATGGCCAGATAAAGAGGCGTTGACCATACAAACCGATACGCTGACGCCACCCCGCTTCGAACCACCAGCCACACCCCGGCAAAAAACAGGATTACCTGAACGAGATGAAACGTCATGAGCACCGTATGCAAATGCGGCTTTGATTTCGTCAGTCCCATTGCACCCGGAACTTCCACCCAAAACCAGAAATTACACTTGATAAACCGCCACATCACCCTGAGCGGATCGGCTTTGAATAGGTCGTACGTATCCCGCAAGACCCGCTTCTCCAGTTCCTTTTGCTCCGCCACCGCGTACCGCCCGTATCGATCCTCCGCCGCACGCACGATTTTCTGAAACCCCGGCTCGCTGGTGTCCGGCAGCCACGGGAAATCGTATTGGGCCGTGTAATACAACAGACACGAGGTCAAATGCCGCCGAAACACAAAGTTGCCGTCGGACAGATACATGTTCCTCACCATCCAACTGCTCGACACCACCAGCGACACGGCCACCACCGTAAGACCGACCCTCCGCCGGTCGACCGGCTGCCACCGGTCGATCAGCCAGTACCAGATCGACCAGAAGCCCAACACCGGAAACGACAGCGGACCCAGACCCAGGAGTACCGCCTTCACGGCCGCGCCGAATCGGCCGGCCAGGTCGATGGCGCAGATCGTCGCCACCACAAGGGCCATCACAAAAATTTCCCGCAACACGAAATAGCAGGGGCCCATCGCCAGCGGATCCAGCGCATAGAAGAGGGCCGCCGCGGGCGCGGCGCGCGCCTGACGGCGATGGACATAGAAATAAATGGCGGGAGCCAAAATCGCCCCCAGCGCGGCCTGGATGAGCAGCAGCGTTTTTCCGATATCAACGCCCATCCACAACCAGAACGCCAGAAAAAACGAATAACCCGGCTCGGCCACGTACAAGTCCGACCATTCGCCGTGATGGTGAAACCGGAATCCGGTCCCGTCCGCGATCGCGCGCGCCGGCGCGTAATACACAACACTGTCAAAGGTGTACCCGTTACCGCCCATGAAAAAAACCGGGGTGACGCGCACAACCAGCGCCACCGCAAACACCACCCACCCCCATCGGATGCCTGAGGGATTCTCCGCTCTACTTGCCATTGCATTCGGCATCAGAATTGGAAATAGATGAAGGGCCGCGCGCCGCTGATCAGATTGATCAGGATGTACACACTCACCACGCCCAGCCCGATGTCCTTCACCCAAAACCACACCCCCTCCAGATACCGTAGACGCGGGGGAAGCAACGACCAAAGATGCGTGATGGTCACGCCGGCCATGATCACCAGAACCTGGCCCGAAATAAGCTGGGCGCCGCCCGGGCCGAATCCGAAAAGACCCTTAAACATCCGCAGGGCCGCCGCTAAATCCGGGCTGCGAAAAATCACCAGACTCAGCAGTATCAATACAAACGTCGTCACCCGCGCGAGGGCACCATAGCCAATCGTCCCCGCCCAAGCCGGCTCCCGGCCCGAACGGTCCCGCCAACGGCGCCACACGGTATGCATCACCAACCACACACCCAAATACAACCCCCAGACAATGAATGTCCAGTTCGCGCCGTGCCAAAGTCCGCTTAGAAAAAAAGTGATGAGCACGTTTCGGAGAAGAATACCCGACGTGAACGTCTTGCTCGTTCGAAGCAGCGCCCAGAAAAGATAGTCCCGGAGCCACGTGGCGAGGGTGATATGAAACCGCTGGTAAAATTCCCGGATACTCGCCGAGATATAGGGAAAATTGAAGTTGACCGGAAGATCAAACCCCAGGAGTTTCGCGCTGCCGCGGCCCATGTCGGTGTATCCGGAAAAATCGCCGTAGACTTGAAACGCGTAGCCCACCATCGCCAGCCAGAGCGTCAGGGCGCCGTATGCGCCCGGCTGGGCGAATACCGGATCGACCAGCATCACGCCCAGCGTGTCGGCCACAAATGCTTTCTTCACAAATCCACGGTAAAGCAGCCTCAACCCCTCCCGGATGGCCCGCTCACCGATGATCCGCCTCCTCTTCTCAATCTGCGGAATCAGCTCGTTGGCCCGCACAATCGGGCCCGCGACCAACTGCGGGAAAAACGACACGAAACAACAATAATCCAGAAATGACCGCACCGGTTTCATCCGGCGGAAATAGACGTCCAGGATGTAACTGATGCTCTGAAACGTGTAAAAGGAAATCCCGATCGGCAAAACCACGTTCAACGTGAACGAGGGCATCGACCCGCCCATGGCCGTGACCACCTGGCCGGCGGTGGACAGGAAAAAAAGAGCGTATTTGAAATACCCCAGCATCCCCAGATTCACCAGCACGCTAAACCCTATCCACCGCCGCCGAACCACCGGGTCGGACTTCGCGTCGATCACGAGAGCCACTCCGTAGTCGGTCAAACAGGTGATCATCAGGAGCGCCGTAAAGGGCGGGTTCCAGGCGGAATAGAAGATGAAACTCGACGCCGTCAAAAAGAAAATCTGCGGCCGACCCCTTAGAATCAACGTCATCACCAAAACAATTGGAAAGAAAATCACATACTCAACGCTCGTGAAAATCATGATCCCAGGTTTCCCTCCAACGCCGGCACAACCGCCTTCTCCAATACCTTCTCCGATACCTTCGGCCGAAACGACCGCTTAAGGTGCACATCGTCGAAATAACTCTCGTCCGTCAAACCCGCCTCCTCGTTCGTCACCCGCACCCGCGGCACATTCAGCCGGCCGCACAGGTCCGTCACAATCTCCTCAAACCGCGCCTCCATTCCGGCCGCGTAATATTGCTTCCGCCATGAGGCGACCGGCAAAGCCGTCACAACCGGTACCGCGCCGTCGGCCCGGATGTCGGATATGAGCCGCTCCAAATCCTGAAGATGCGTGTCGCTCACGGTGTAAACGCCCATCAGCCGGATACCCTGGGCCGGCGGCTTTAGATTCTCACCCCCCCCCCCCTCTCCAGAATAGCAGCTTCCGGCGCACCCACTTTCGAGCCTCCTCCTTTTTCGACCAGTCGCCGTTGAACTGATAGATGGCGCTGGCGTGAAAAACCGGGATTGTCACGGCGTCAAGGACAAGTTTCTGATAGGGTGCCATTCCGTGGCGCAAGGTGTCCTTGATGAGTCCCAATCCCCGGAGGTCGGCGAATCGGCCCAGCCACAGATTCATGTGATCGAATTCCCTCAGCATCTCCTCGTTGATGAGGCCAGCGTGGATTTCAAGCTCATTCAAGTCAATCACCACCAGCCGGCGGCGGTCGGTCGGATGAGCCCGCCACATCGGCCGGATCTGTTCCCGGAACTGGCGGGCCAACACGCTCGCGCCGCCGCCGCTAAACGCCAGATTGGCGCTGCGCTGGCCATACCCGAGCCTTCTTAGCCGCTCATTGACGTACCCATCGTCGATGTTCTCCCGCGGCCGCGAAGAACCGAGAAACACAATGTCGGGCGGAGCCGGGTTTCGCCAGGCCAGAAGCAGGCGGACCGGGTAGGGCGCGATGCGGACGGGAGAAAAGCGGTACCGGATGAATGTGTCGGCGGCGACGATGACGGCCATGACGATTCCGACGCGCAGAATCACCCTCCCCAAACCGGCCGGATCGAGTTTTAATTCACGGTCGAAACTCATTCGGGCAGGGAGGCGATCATCAGTTCAAAACTGTGATAAAATCTTTTCAATTTTTTCATACGGTCTCCCGGAGAGGAGCCTGCCTATACATTGGCGGCGAGGGCGCGGTCGATAAATGAGGTGATGCTGTCCTGCGTGAACGGCTTTTCCATGATCCCCAGCGCACCCATTGAGCTGGCACGCTCCAAGTTCTGGGGCGTGGGCGCGCCGGTCATGTACACAATGTGCGGCCGCTCCGGTTCCGGCTTGGTCTCCTTCACCTTCTCGAAAACAGAAAAACCGTCCATGTCCGGCATGAGCAGATCCAGAAACACCACATCATAGTCCTCCGTCTCAACCATCCGGACCGCGGCATGACCGTTGGGCGCGGCGTCGACTTCGTGGCTCATCCGCCGCAACGTCTTGGCCAGCGACGCGCGGATCGAATCCTCGTCGTCCACCACCAGGATCTTCAGCTTGCCGCCGCGGGGTTTGCGTATGATTTTCGGCGGCGGCGTGGAGAGATCCGCGCGGGCTACGGTTTCGTCGACCGGCACAAGGACGGTGATGGTCGTGCCGCTCCCGGGCTTGCTCGCAACCTGGATGTCCCCGCCGTGGTCCCGGATGATCGTGTGGGACACCGATAGACCGAGTCCCGTTCCCGGCGTCTCCGCGCCGCCCAGCGCGCCCTTTGTCGTGAAAAATGGCTCAAAAATCTTGCTCAAATTTTCCTCCGGGATCCCCACTCCCGTGTCCTGAAACATCACTTCGATCCACCGGCCGCCCGCGCTCAAAACGCCGGAGGGCCGAGGCGGGGTCCGGCCTAACGCCTCCCGAGGCGGCGGCGATGCGTGGCGCTCCCGCACAATGACGGTGAGCGTGTCGCCGCGGCGCATCGCCTGCCGGGCGTTGGTCAGGAGATTGAGAAACACCTGCTGCATCTGGCCCCGGTCGAACCGCACAACCGGGATCGGCTCGAATTTTCGCGCCAGCACCATCCCGTCGGCCGCGAAAATCTGCTTGACGATGTTCAGCGTGTCCTCCAGAACCTCCACGATGTTGCCCGGCGTCTTGTCCCCGCCCGGCGCCTGCCGGGCAAATCCCAGGAGATTCTTGGCGATCGCACTTGCCCGCAAGGCGACTTTGCGCACCAGCTCCAGATCCTCCCGGGCGTTGGGCGAGGTGACTTCGTGAAGGGCGTTTTCGACGTTGGATACGATGCCCCCGAGAGCGTTGTTGAACTCGTGGGCGACGCCGCCGGCAAGCGTGCCAAGTCCGGCCATTTTTTCGCGGAGGGCGAGCTGTTGAAGGAGGCGGCTTTCATTTTCCCTGGACCGCTGGATCTGGGAGATGAATTCATTGAAACTGCGGGCCAGAGAGGCCGTCTCGGCGGTACCGGCTTCCGTGATTTTCACCGATTGAGGTCCCGCCCGCGCCAACGCCTGCACCTGGCGGTCGATATCCGCGAGCGGCCGGGACAAAAGACGGGTCAGATAAACGGTGACCACCAGAATGACCAGACCCACCATCCCGAATGCGATCGTCAGGTCGCGCCGCAACGCCGCCAGCGGAATCTCGACCTCCGATTCGAGCGCGACGCTCACGACTTCGAACTCGTAGTCGCCGATCCGGACGCTGCTTTGGACGGCCAGATCGGGGCCGAGATTGAAAACGGCCGACGCGTCCGCGGGTCGCGGGGGATTTTTTTCCCAGGATTCGGCGTTCGACCGCCGGGACGCGATCCAGACCCTGCCGCCCGAGGCCAGCAGATAGTCCCGGGGTCCGCCCTGATTGAGTCCGACGCCGATGTGAGACCAGGGGATTGCCACCGCCAGATACCCGACGCCGTCACCGCCGGAAACGATCGGCAGCGCGTACACGATTCCCCGGTCCCGCAGGAGAATCTCTCCTTGCTTGACCTCCTGCAAACTCACCACTGGAAACGGCGGCGGCGTCACGCGCCCCATGACATGCGCCGACTCGCCCAGCCGCGAGCCGAATGAATCCAGAACCGCCATCCGGGTGCCCAGCGGAAAGTCCCGGACGCTCTCGGTCAACAATAGAAACGTCGTCAACCGGTCATGGCTGACCAGACTCCGGCGGATTCCGGGATGGATCGCCAGCCGACGCACTTTCGCTTCGACTTCATCCAGCGCCCGGCCCACCGTGATACTCCGAAGCCTCGCGTCCTCCTCAAGACTCGATCCCACACGCTGGTTGAGACCTTTGCGCGCGACGTAATCGGCCACCATGACCGCCACAACCGCCTCCAGAATCACCACCGGCACCCAGAAAGTCATCGCCCGCATGCGAAATGATTGCGGCTGGCCGCGTTCCGTAAACACGATTCAGTCCACCCTACTCAATGACATGGACCTCTTCACCCATGAAGACCTGGGGCATCCGGATCCGCAGCGCCCGCGCGGCGCCGCTGTTTACGAGAAGTCTGGGAGTCGATACGGTGAGGGTCTGAAGCGACGTTGGTCGGCGGCCATCGAGAATCTGGATCGCATGGCCGGCGGCTAACTGCGCTGACTGCTCCTCATCCACCACCGCGCCGGCGAGAGCGCCCTTGCTGACGGCGTTGGATCCGCAGGATAGAATGGGAATGCCGCGTGGAGCGGCAAAGTCGACCGCCACCGCCGCGCCCGCACCCTGCATCAGATCGTCACATCCCAGATAGAGAGCATCCGCGCCCGGCCCCTCCTGAGCAAGCAGCCGCCGGAAGGATCCGGCGTCCTGGGCCTCGATCCGCATCAGAGCAATCCCCTGCTTGGACGCCAGGGCGCGGATTTCATCCAGAAACAACCGCGAATCGTCGTCGTCTGTCCGGAAACAAACTCCCAGCCGCCGGATGTCCTGCGAAACCAGCCGGCCAAGAAAGGCCATCTGCTCCTCCACCGGAACGTAACTCCGAACGCCCACCATCTGGTTGCCGGAAAACTCCAGCCGCTCCACCAGACCCAGCTCCTGCGGATATCCCACGCCGGAAAAAACAATCGGAATATCTTTGGCGGTCTCCTGCGCGATGAGCGCGCCCTGGGCGGAGAGGACATAGATGAGATCGGCGTTCCAGTCGACAAAATCCCGGATGATCTGCTCCTGAACCCGCTCGTTTCCGGCCGCGTCATCGACTTTGATCTCCAGGTTGGCCTTCGCGCTGTACCCGGATTTCTCCAATACCGCCAGAAAAACCTCAACCGACTTCTTCTGCGGCTTGTCCATCATCCAGGGCGCTACGCCTATCCGATACACCCGGTCCGACGGAATCCGGCTGGATTGCCCCCGGTCTCCGGGCAATGCGCACGCCGCCAGACCCACAGCAACCGCCAGAAGGACTACCCGAAGGCCTAGTCCCCATGCCCCCCCCGGGACTTGTGTCGTCATGGAGCCAAGTATATCAAATCAAAGTTCACGGGTCGAGAAAATTGAGACCTCGGGCGAATGCAAAGAGACTTTTGTGACTCACCACCTCATATCCTTCTGAATTCTCTGAGTCAGCTCTGCGTCATCTCCGCGCCTCTGCGGTGAATTTTTTGATTTCTTCGAGACTGTATCATGGCCGGGCCGCCGCCTGCAGGAAGGGATGCACGATCGACGCGACTTGGCGGATCAAGGAAAGATTTTTTTCGTAGTCCTGGCCGGTGTTAAAGGTGAAAATACAGATCAGATAGGGCGCGTCCTTGAGGTAGACAATGCCGCATTCGTACACCGCGGACGACTCGGTCCAGATACCGTATTTCAGCGCCGCCTCAACCCGGGACCCTACGACGCTCCGGATGCCGCGGCCAAACTCCGAACGAACCAGCAACCGCAGGATTTGCTCCGAATACACCGGATCCAGATAGGACGCGTTATAGAGGGACTTGATGACATAGGAATATTGTTTCGCGCTCATCAGCCCGTAAACCGCTGCCGTGTCACTCCTGTCAAATGGATCCGGCAGACCGATGTCGGTGAAGGTTTCAATCAAACGGAATTTCGGGAGGACACGAAGCAGCGCGCGATGGGCGGTATTGTCGGACCGGATAAGCGCGGACTGGATCAGATTCATTACCCGATATTCTCCCGGACGAATCGGCGTGTCGATGGCCGCGGCCAACATGTCGTTTGGAACGAGATCCTCCGCGCCAATCCGGATCGGCCGGTCCAGAATTGACTTCTGATCCTGCTCCCATTTCAGCCAGCTCATCGCGGTCACCACTTTCAATAAACTGGCCGTCCGGACCCGCTCCCTCTCCCCAATCCCCACCCAGATACCGCTGTTCAAATCCTCGACATAGACCGCAACTTGATCCAGACTCCTCGATCCGGCCAGCGATTCGAGCAAAGCCGACCGCAGATCGTTGAGATGAATGATTCCGGCCCGGCGGTTCTTCATCTCCGCCAGAGGACTCAGATAGGAAGGCTTCGCTGCCCGGACAGCCGGTTTTTCGGCGCTCACCGGGCCGGCACAGAACAAAAGGACGGCGCACACCGCCGCCCGGCCGAGCGCGTTCAACGAAAACCCCATGCGCGGTGAATGACCCATCAGTCCACAGTATGGTATCGGAGGTTGGCCGGTGTCAACGGAAGAAGGGAAAGGCCGCGGAGTTTCCGCCCTCCGCGGCCCTCCCGGGAACAGCAGGGTGAATGGATATTAGTATCTGAACCGCTCGCCCGTATAGAGCAGGGTCGTCTGACCGGTCGATTCGTCTAGATGCGTGCCGCCGCACAGGAAATAGTCCTTGCCGCCCAAGTCCACCACCATCTGCGAGCCGTTCGAAAAAGGAAAACTCCGCGAAGTCACCAGATTGCCGACCTCGGTCCACGTGTTGAAATTGGGATCATATAGAATGATCTGCCCCGCGTCCGTTCCTTGAACGTCAAACCCGTCAAAGATCATCGCCCGGCCGGCATCGGGACTGGCAACCGCAAAGTCATACATCCCCCGCGGCAGAGAGGGCTTGGGAGTCCACGTATTGGTCGTCGCGTCGTACAACTCGACCTCCGAAACCGACGCATACAGCGAGTTGGTCGCAGGCGGGGACGGCTCCTGATACCAAAGTCCGCCCATGGCCAGAAATTGACCGCCACCCACGGACACAAACCCGAACCGGCCCCGGGCCGTTGCCATCGACGGCCCGGCGGAGAGCGAGTTGGTCGAGGGATCATAGATTTCACAGGAAGCCGTTGCGTAGTCGACCAGATCGGGACCGTGCCAGAGACCCCCTGAAATCAATACCCGGCCGTCCGGGAGAAGTCCCATCCGATGACCATATCTCTTGACACTCATGCTTGGACCGGCCGTCCACGTCAACGTGGACGGATCAAACACTTCCGTGCTCCTCAGGCCAAACCCATCCGTGTCGTCTACACCACCCGACACGAAAATCCGGCCATCGGCGAGTTTGATCGCCTCCGGCATTCTCCGCTTCCATCCCATGTCCGCCGTCGCGCTCCATGTACCGGGGCCCGGATCGTAGATTTCACAGGTGGACAGCGCCGGAACACCCGGCGCGCGGCCGCCGCCCTCCGAAACACTGGCGCTGCCGTAAAGATTGCCGCCCATCGCCAGCACCCGGCCGTCATTTAACTTGATCACCGTCGGATCAATCCGCCCCTGCAAGAGAGCGCCGGTGGCGGTGAAGGATTGCGTGGCCGAGTCGTAGAGTTCACAGCCGGTCACCAGCGTGGTCAAACTATCCATGCCGCCGGCGATCAGGGCCTTTCCACTATTTAATATCGCCAGCCTGTGGCCGACCCGGGGAAGAACCATTTGCGTGGTGGCGATTTGCAGGTTCGATCCCAGATCGCCCGCCACCGGGCGACGGACGATCGCAACGTAGTTGCACTTGGCGTCCGAGGTCATCCCCTCGTTGCCGCCCAACCGCACCGTGCCCTTCGGGATGACCGCCATGTAAACCACAAAGGTCTCGGCAATCGGATTGGTGGTCGTCACGGTCTGGGTCTGCTTCGTAAACCGGCTCGTCAGCCAGGTCGGCGGGACGCCGTAGCCATCGTACAAAATGTACACGCGGGCCGTGTCGCTGATCTCGAATTGGAGAAAGGACTCCGATGTGGCGCTCTGGTCGGCATCGTTGCCCACGATCCAAACACGATTGTTGATGGCAGCAAAAATGCTGGTCAAAACATACGTCCGGTCCAGATAATAGGAATCCCCATTGCTGAGTTTCTGCAATTTGTAGTTGACCGGAGAAATCAAGGTAACCGAAACGGTCCCTTCCGTCAGGTAGGTGTCTCCCGGAGGCAGGTTATATGAGATGCTGATGGTTTGTAAGCGGCGGTCTTTCCCAACGAAAACTGAAAATGAATTTCGCCCTGCGGCGTCCGCGGCATTCGGAAGTCCCACGATCCAGGCAAACATCCAGACAATCGCCCACGCTACCAACCAGCCGCCCAGCACCACTGACTTTAGCCGGCTTTTTTCCAGATACTCTCTTGCGATGGTCTCCCGGGCCACAGCCGTCACCCCCCTTGGGTGTTTTGTTCAGCCCGCTCGGATACTGGCTGCCCACGACGCCTGAATCCAAACTTCCGTATGCTGATCTGAAAGAACATTTCTGAAACCAACCCTGACACTTGGCCAAAACCCTCTGCGGCCTTGGCCCGTTTCTATGCCCCCTTTATCTCACCGAAGGAGGCATTCGTCAAGTATTTTTTTCTAATTGATACTAATTATTTGAATCACTAAAGGTTAGATGATACTATAGAAGGCCCTATTTTACCCCGCCTGCCAGGTATTTAAACTGGACCATACCGGAGGTGAGCGCGGTGTCGATTTCGGAGAGAACATGCATGAGGATGTCGCCGATGGTCATGTGAAGGACCTCCTCGAGGGCGACTTTGAGACGGGTTTCGTCCGGGTTGGACATGGACACGCTCATGACAACGCCGTCCGATGGGCCGATGCAAAATCGCTTGACGAATCGGTCGGCGTAGGCCAGAAGGACGGTTGGACCCGCGGGAAATCCGTGATGCTCCCGCACGGCCGTGAGCATGTCGGTATCGGTAATGCCGATGCTTTCCAGCGCGACCGCCGACAGCGTGGCGTGGTCGGTGCCAAAATATGTTTTCTCCGCGATCATCACACTCGATTCCTCGTCGCCCTCCGCGTCGCGGACCACTTTCAAATAACCGTTCAGGTCGGACATCACCAGAAAACATCTCCCGATGTCATGGAGTATCGCCGCGGTGAAAAACCGCTCCCGCTCCTGCGTGCTGAACCGCTTCCCGATCGTGGCCAACAGCTGAACCGCCAGCGCCGTCGCCCGGCCGTGCTCTTCGAGCTTTCCCAGCGAAAACCTCGACTCCAGATCGGCAGGATAGTCCGGCATCTGATTGAGGAGGTCGGCCAGGAGTTCGAAGGTGGGGATGGTGGAGGCCTGTTTGATGACGACGATTTTGGTTTTGAGGTTGAATTTTTCCGAATTGACGAGTTTGAGCAGGTTGAATGTGAATGTCGGATAGGCATAAGCGGCCTCTTCGACGGCGGACCGGCGGGTTTCCTGTGGGGCGGACGAATCCAGGATTGCCTGAAGCTGATGCCGAAGGCGCGGGGTAATGGGCAGGTAGGGGTGCTTGGAAAAATAGGTCTCGACGAGATTGCTCACAACCGGTCACCACTCATGAGGGGCCCGGATTCTATCGCTCCGACTCCGGCTCCTCCGGCTCGCCGTCCGCTGAATCCGCCCGGTCCACTTTCAGATTCTTGACTCCGGCCGCGTCCAGAACGGCCCGGTCGACGAAGATGGGCGCGTCCATGCGAAGCGACAGGGCGATGGCGTCGCTGGGCCGGCAGTCGATCTCCACGATCTTGATGTGCTGGGTCTCCTCGTCGAACCGCTTCACGTACAACCTCGCGTAAAACGTGTTGTTCTCCAGCTTGTGAACAACCGTCCGCTCCAGCTTCGACGAAAATGCCCGGATGATGTTGATCGTCGTGTCGTGGGTCATGGGCCGCGGAGGCGCGGATCCGGACAGAACCGAACTGATCGCCGTCGCCTCGAAATTCCCTACCCAGATCGGCAACACCCGGTCGCCGCAATCCAAAATCACCACCGGACGCTTCGCCGCGTCCAAACCCACCAGCTTCACCTTGGCTTTCAGCGTGTCATTCATCCGCTGAAAACTCCAATCGAGACTCCGACCCCGGTTTCATCCGGTCAGCGCGACCGCCGGGACCGGGCCGCGGGTTTGGCCGCGGACGATCCGCGGGGCCTCCGAAGGCGTCGGCGGCCGTTGCCGGATGCGGTGGAAGACGCGGCGCCGGGCGGGGCGGAAAGCCGGATTTGATCGCGGCGCGTGGTTTCGACAAAGGTCGGCGCGAACTGGGCGTAGAAGGCGGCGGCTTTGACAAGATGATCGATCGGGCACTGATCCATGGGACTGTGCGCGGTGCTCTCCTCCGCGGGACCAAACCCAAAACAGGGCACGCCGCACAATCCCGCGATCGACACCCCGTTGGTGCTGAACGTCCACTTGCCGATAGGCGAGTCTTTCTTGAACACCCGCCGGTACGACTCCGCGGCGCACTGGATCAGCGGATGGTTCTCCTCCAGAACCCAGGTCGGATAATATTTCTCCATCGGATAGACTTTGTTTTTCCAGGTCGGCCGGCGATACTCAAGAATGCGGACTTGGGCGTCCGCCATTCCGGCGCGCTTGGCCGCGGCCTTGATTTCCTCCACCGCCGACTGCTTCGTCTCGCCGGCGGTCAGGCGCCGGTCAAGATGAATGGTGCAGCTGTCGGCGACGGCGCACAGAGACGGCGACGTGGCCCGGATGTCGCTGATCGTGACGGTGCCCTTGCCCAAAAATGCGTCCTTGCGGAGCCGGTTGTTGAGGGATTCGATCTCCCTGACGATCGGCGCCATTTTGTAAACGGCGTTCACCCCGCGCTCCGGAGCGCTGCCGTGACAGGACAATCCCTTGGTCGTGACTTCGATCTCCATCCGGCCCCGGTGTCCGCGGTAGACCTGGAGGTTGGTCGGTTCGGTGATGATGACGCATTCGACGCCGGGATTTTCCTCCCGGAGAATGTAGAGCCAGCAGAGGCCGTCGCAGTCCTCTTCCATGACGGTGCCGACCATGTAAGCGGTGAAATCGGACGACACGCCGAGATCCTTGAGGATGCGGCCGGCGTAGACCGCGCTGACCATGCCCCCCGTCTGATCGCAGGCGCCCCTTCCATATATAGTGCCGTTCTCCACCTTGCCCTCAAACGGGTCCCACTTCCAAGTGTCCGGATCGCCGACGCCAACGGTGTCGATATGGGCGTCGATGGCGAATTTCCGGCTGCCGCTGCCGATCCGGCCGAGGATATTGCCGAATCCGTCGATTTTAATTTCGTCGAACCCAAGCTTCTCCATCTCCTGTTTGATCCGCATCACGACTTTTTCTTCCTGAGCGCTTTCGGACGGGATGCGAATGAGATCCCGGAGAAACCGGACCATATCGTCTCTATATTTTTCCGCCTGGGCCAGAAAGGCGCGTCCGTCGGCGCGCCCGTCAACCTTCTTTGCCGTCACCGTTGCCATAGGAAAGTACCCTCCCCGTTTTGGGCTTGTCGAAGACCCCGATCCCTGTCTAAGCCTCCCGACGATCCTTATATCGCCGGATCAATTCCGGATATAGGGGAAATCGCTTGCATAACTCGCGGACATTGCCGCGAATCAACCCGATTGTAGCATTGTCCTCCGGCTTTTCAATCACTTTCAAAATCCATCCGCCAATCTCACGCATTTGCCCCGGGCCCATGCCGCGGGTAGTGAGAGCGGGCGTGCCGATCCGGATGCCGCTGGGATCCATCGGTTTTCTTTTATCGAATGGCACGGCGTTTTTGTTGACGGTAATGCCGGAGGCGTCGAGAGCGTTTTCGATCATCTGGCCGGACAGATCCCGCGGGGACAGATCAACCAGGACCAGATGGGTGTCAGTGCCGCCGGAGACGAGTTTCAATCCGCCCGCGGACAACGTATCGGCTAAGACTCGGGCATTATCGAGAATCGCTTTTTGATAGAGCGCAAATTCCGGCCGCAGCGCCTCGCCGAGGGCGGCGGCTTTGGCGGCGATGATGTGACACAGCGGGCCGCCCTGCATGCCCGGGAAAATCGCCTTGTCGATTTTTTTGCCCAGATCCTCGTCATTCGACAAAATCATCCCCGCGCGCGGGCCCCGGAGGGTCTTGTGCGTGGTGGTCGTCACGACGTGTGCGTGGGGCAACGGATCAGGGTGGAGTTTGGCGGCGACGAGGCCGGCGAAGTGGGCCATATCGACGAAGAGATACGCGCCGACCGAGTCGGCGATCTGGCGAAACCACGCGAAATCGATCTGCCGGGGATAGGCGCTCCATCCGGCCACAATGAGCTTGGGCTTGTATTCCCGCGCCAGTTTGGCGACAAAATCGTAGTCGATCCGCTCAGTCGACGCGTCGACGCCGTAGTGAAATACTTTGTAGAGCCGGCCGCTGAAATTGACCGGCGATCCGTGCGTGAGGTGGCCGCCATGGGCGAGGTTTTGTGTCAGGATCCAGTCGCCGGGATTGAGGAGCGCGAAATAGACCGCCATGTTTGCCTGAGACCCGGAATGCGGCTGGACGTTGGCCCACCGGCATCCGAAGAGTTTTTTGGCCCGCTCCCGCGCAAGCTCTTCGATTTCGTCGATGTGGAGGCATCCGCCGTAGTATCGCTTGCCGGGATAGCCTTCCGCGTATTTGTTGGTGAGGACCGATCCGGCCGCCTCAAGGACAGGGAGGCTGACAAAATTTTCGGAAGCGATCATTTCAAGATGGTCATCCTGCCGGGTCGCCTCCCGGAAAATCATCGCGGCCAGTTCAGGATCGGATTGAAACAAATTATCCAACATAAAAGCCTCCCAGAGTCGACACGCCGGCCATCACCGACCGGCGGATCGATCGGTTTTGAACCTTGCCCAGAATCGCCGGGCCAGGCGCCGGCTGGTCTCGGTGATTTCCTCCTCCGATACGCCAAGACGCAGTCGTCCCGATTTCATCAGGACCTTTCCGCCCACCACCGTGTCGGTCACCCGGGCGTTCGCCAGACCAAAGAGCAGATGGCCATAGAAGGTCTGATCGGTCAAGGGCGTGGGCGGATGATAGTCCAGCCGGATGAGATCCGCGGCGGCTCCGGGATCGATCACGCCCACTTTTCCGCCAAAAAGCCGGGTTGCGATCCGCGGATTACCCTTCACCAGCAGGTCCGCCGCTTCCAGAAAGCCAACGGCCGGGTCCCGGAGACTCATCCGGTGAACCAGGGGGGCGATTTTGGCCTCGTCGAACAGATTCGACCGCATCCCGTCGGTGCCAAGACCCACAAGAACGCCAAGGTCGAGGAGCCGCAGAACGTCAGCGGTGCCGACGGCGTTGTTCATGTTGGACGTTGGATTGTGGGCGACGATCGCCCCCAGGCGCGCGATCAGCCGTTTTTCGGCGCGGGACACATGGATGGCGTGGGCCAGGATGGTTTTGTCGCGGATAAGATCCAGCCGGGCCAGCCGGTCGACCACGCCCTGTCCGTATTTTTTGAGAGCGTCCCTTCGATCGGCACGATCCTCGGCAACGTGCACATGAACACCGGCGTCAAACGACTGCAGGTTCCGGCGCGCTTCCCGCAGGGTACGGTCCGAGAGCGTAAACGAGGCGTGGAGGCCGAACGATCCGGTCAGCCGGGCCGGGCGGCCGGCGATTTGGCCGCGCGCGACCGAGGACAAAAATTCGGCGTTTTCCGCCAGACCCGACGCCGCAACGGCCGGACCATCCCGGTCGGACACTTCGTAGCAGAGATTCGCCCGGATTCCGACGGCCCGGACGGCGTCGGCGATCCGACGGAGACTCCCCCGGACGCACGTCGCGGACGCGTGGTGGTCGATCACAGTGGTCGTGCCGGATTTGACGCACTCGATGAGGGCAATCAGGGCCGAATAGTAGACGTCATCCAGCGTGAGGTTCCGGTCGAGCCGCCACCACATGAATTTGAGGACCTCGACAAAATTTCGCGGCCGGCGGATTGGCGCCAGGCCGCGGGCGAACGAACTGTAGAAATGATGGTGGGCGCAGATCAACCCCGGCATCCAGACACCGCCGCGCGGGCCGCCGTAGGCTGTCAGGGATGGATATTTTTTTTTAATGCGCGCGTAAGGCCCGACGGCGATGATCAGCCCGTCCCGGACCGCGATGCCCGCGTCCGGGATGACCCGGGGATGGTCGCCGAAGGTGCAGACGGCGGCGGGACCAAAGAGCGTCACGCCAGGATCCGGGTGCCGGTTTTGCCGTCCAGAGCGTGAGAGAGATGTTCGGGCGTTGTGATGATGACCTCTTTACCGCCCCGTTCGATGAACTGGATTGCCGCCTCGATTTTCGGGCCCATGCTGCCGGCCGGGAAATGGCCCTCGGCAAGGTATCGCCGGGCGTCTGGCAGATGAATCACATCGAGCAATTGCTGATTGGATTTTTTGTAATGCAAGGCCACTTTCTCCGTGCCGGTCGAGATGATCAGCGTCTCCGCCCCGACGTCTCCGGCCAGAAGCGCCGTCGCCAGGTCCTTGTCGATCACTCCCTCCACGCCCCGGAGGTTGCCATCCGCGTCCGAGGCGACCGGGATGCCGCCGCCGCCGCAGGCGATGAGGATGCAGTTTTCCCGGATCAACGCGCGGATCGCGTTGATCTCCACTATCCGGATCGGCCGCGGAGACGGCACCACCCGCCGGTATCCCCGGCCCGCGTCCTCGACCACATGCCATCCGTCGACTTTGCGCCTAACCTCCGCCTCCTCGATTCCCATGAAGGGTCCGACCGGTTTGGTCGGTTTTAGGAATGCGGGGTCGGCGGTATCGACGATGATCTGGGTGATGACGGTGATGATTGATTTTTTGAGCCGGTGTTTTCGGAGGGCGTTTTCCATGCACTGCTGGATCATGTACCCCATCCCGCCCTCGGTGTCGGCCACGCACACATCCAGAGGCAGCGGATAGACGTCCTTGCGGGAAAACTCCACCCGGCGAAGCACATTGCCGACCTGGGGACCGTTGCCGTGCGTCAACAGCACGTTGTACCCCCGCTCAACCAGCCTCACGATGTGCTCGCACGTGTTGCGGGTCGACTCAAACTGCTCCGGAATGTTGCCCTCCAGATGCGCGGGGGTGATTGCGTTTCCGCCAAGCGCGATGACCACGCTCGCGGTGGCCGGGGGTGCGTTCTTCGGCGCATCCTTCGGCGCGTCGGTTACGGTGTCCATGCGGCGTCGATTTTGGTCGCAGGAAGGGAAAAAGTCAAGTAAGATGCTGTTCATGGCTGGGAAGTCTGCGACGATCAGGGGAAACCGGAAGACGGGGCTACGGACGATGAAGGCTTATACCGACCTGTGCCACCGGATCGCGCGGGAAAAGGGATTCTGGGCAAAGCCCCGCAACACGGGGGAGATGCTGATGCTGGTGGTGTCGGAACTGGCGGAGGCGCTGGAGGCGGACCGAAAGGGCGACCGCGCTAATTTTCGGGAGGAGATCGCCGATACGTTCATCCGGCTGTTCGATCTCTGCGGCGGATTGGGTATCGACATCGAATCGGAAATCGAAAAAAAACGCGTGAAAAATCAGGCGCGGCCGTATCTCCATGGAAAACAATACTGACAGAACCGAGATCCCGGACTCGGCGACATCGCTGATTGCCGGGCCGGCGCCGGGGCCCGACTCGGCCCCTACGCTGATTGCTCCCGGACGGTTGGAAGTCGCGGCCAGAAAGGCAATTCGGGTCGCCACGGGAACACTGAAAATCCTGATGGGGCTGATTCTGCTGCCATTCCTCCTCATGATGCCGGTCGCCTGCGGCGATTTGCAGGTGGTATCGATTGTTGGCGACAGCGTGATTCGCTACGCCGACATTGCCGTTTCCATGGAGACGGCGGCCAATATGCTGGTGACGAAAAATCCGGACTGGCGGTACGTCTGGAAAAGGAAACAGGAAGAAAAAAATCTCGGCGCATTGGAAACTAAACTGTTCCGATCCTATCTTGAGCGAACCGGCGACACCGCGCATGTGCTGCTGTCCGACACGGAAATGCATGCGTGGGGCAGAAGCGCGGGATCGGTGTGGCCCGACAAGCGGCTGATCCGGCATCCCATGGGATTGCAGGGATACCGATGGTGGATGAAGGAAAATCAGATTGTGAAAGGTCTATCCGACAGATGGACGGCCAGGTGGAATCCTTGACCCCCGCATCAATCGCATACCATAATAGGGGGACCCATGGAACAGCATGACTTTAAACTGTTGTACACCACCTATACCAACCGGGACGAAAAGGGGGAGCGGTTTCCCCAGGTCGAACTCTTCGGCCGGACGCGCGAGGGCCAGTCGATCACGGTCATCCACAAGGGATTTTTTCCATACTTTTATTTGATCGATCCGCCCCAGACGTCTCTCGACGAACTCGCCAAGGACCCCGAGATCCGGAGCGTCGACCCCAAGACTCTGTTTCGCGAGGGCAAACCGGTGCCGGCCTACAAGGTCACCATCACCCGGCCCGGAGATACGCCGGCCTACCGGGACCGCTACGGCGCCCAGGCGGCCGACATCGTTTTTCGAAACCGGTTTCTTTACGATCTCGACCTCGGCAGCCATATTCGCGTCGAAGGCGAAGAACGGAAAACCCGCCAGCCCTACCGGACCGATCTGGTGATCGATTCGGCCAAACTCGCTGCGGCCGAAGCCTTCACGGTCCAGCTCAAAATCCTCTCGTTTGACCTTGAGAACATTCGCAATAACCAGATCATCTGCATCGGGCTGGTGCGCGAGTATGAGGGGAAAATCCAGGAAGACATCCTTTCGGGGCCGGAAAAATCCATTCTGGAAAAATTCCGCAAAATCATCCTCGATGAGGATGTCGACGTCCTGTCGGGATACAACATCTGCAATTACGACATACCCCTCATCGTCGGCCGGTCGGAGCTGCTGGGCGTATCCACGGCATGGGCCAGGAACGGCCGGGACGTGGTCCTGCGCCGCCGGGGAGGCGAGGCCCTTGCAAGAACGGCGGCCGCTGGATCAACCGGCGGCAATGGCGGGGATCGACGACCCGGCGCGGCCGGAAAAAAATATGTCGACAAGGGCACCAGCACGGTCGTGGAGGTTCCGGGCCGGCTCGTGGTCGACTCGTGGTACTTCGCGCGGAAGGAAAAACGGCCCAAACGCGAGACGCTGGGAGCGATGGCGCAGATGATTTTGGGCAAGGCGAAACTGGATGTGGACACGTCCCGGATGGACGAGGAATGGCAGTCGAATCCCGGCCGGGTCAAGGAGTACTGCCAGCAGGACACGCGGCTGTCCCATGAGATTCTGAAAAAAATCAGGGTCCTCGAAAAATATCAGGCACTCGCCGACGTCGCACGGCTGCCGCTCTTCGACTGCCTCCTCGACCGAAACTCCGCCTATATCGACAGCCTCCTCATCCGCGCGGCGGACCGGGAAAAGGTCGTCGTGCCGAACAACCGGCATGGAGACGATTCGGAAGCGATCGAGGGCGGATATGTGCACGATCCCCAGCCCGGCCTCTACGACAACGTCGTCGTGTTCGACTTCGCCTCCCTGTACCCCAGCGTGATCATTCAGAACAACATCTGCTTCACCACCATCTCCCCCGACGGCGCCATCCAGACACCGGACGGCAGCCGGTTCCTGGACGCGTCGGTCAAGGAGGGAATCCTGCCGAGAATCATGAAAGGGCTTCTGGAAGCGCGGCGGGAGAGCAAGAAAAAAATGAAGGCGGCCAAAACCGATGAGGAACGCGATTATTACAACAGCCTCCAGTCGGCGCAAAAAATCCTCGCGAACGCGCACTACGGCGTCTTTGCATCCCGATTCTACCGATTCACCGACCGCAGAATCGGCGGGAGCATCACCGCGCTGGCCCGGCAGTACACGACGGGGATCATCAAGAAGCTGGAGGAAGAGGGGCTGAAAGTGATCTATTCCGACACCGACTCGATTTTTGTGGTGTCGCCGGAACCGACGATCGAGGCGACGAGGCGCCTGGCGGAGAAATTGTCGGAACGCTTTTCGGGCGGGGCTCTCACGCTGGAATTCGAGAAGATCGTATCGCCGCTGTTTCTGGGGAAAATGAAAAAACGCTATTTCGGCCGGATCGTCCATCCCACGCAGGAGGTGGTCGTCCGGGGATTCGAGACCCGGCGCGGCGACAGCTTCCCGCTTCTGTCCGCGTCCCTGGACGCGATTTTTGAAAGAATCCTGAACCGTGACGTCGCCGGGGCGGTGGAGTACGCTCGGCAGGAAATCAAGCGCGTATCGGAAGGCGGCGCGCAGCTGCCGGAACTGGTCATATCCAAGACGGCGCTGGACGAGAGTTCGTACAAGGTGATGAAGCGCAAGACCGGGGAGACGATCCGCGCGGAGGACCGGCTGCCGCACGTGCAGGCGCTGAAGAAGGCGGAGAAGTTCGGCGTCTACATACCGGCGGGGATGAAGGTTTCCTGGATCGTGACCAACAGCCGGCGCACGCCCCAGCAGGTGGAACCGTTCATGGACGGCATACCGTTCACGCACTCGCCCGATTACCTCTACTACCGGGACAAACTCTGCGACGCGTTTCTGCGGGTCCTGGAAAATTTCGAGTACGACCGCGACGCGCTGGTCGAACGGGAACAACTCGGTCTGTTCTGATTTTATGGAGGGCAACAGTATGGTGTTGAACGACCACCGCCGCCCGGTCAAGGATGGCCAGGAGAACGCGGAATCGAACGCGTCGGCCGGGATCGAGGGCGCCTATGGGCAGTGCCTTCGGCTGGCCACAACCCACTATGAAAATTTCCCGGTCCTGTCCTGGACGATGCCCCGGATCATTCGGCCGCACGTGGCGGCCGTCTACGCCTTCGCGCGGAACGCGGATGACGACGCGGACGAGATCCAGGGTGAGGCGGGCAGGCGGCGGCTGGATGAGAAGGCGCAGCGAATCAGGAGCGGCCAGTGGGCCGGCGACCCGGACTATAGAGCCCTGGGCGACACGATCCGGAAGTTCAACCTGCCGCTGGACCCCTTTCTGGATCTGATCTCGGCGTTCCGGCAGGACACCGAAAAAAAACGATATGACACCTTTGCGGAAGTCCTCGACTACTGCCGGCGCAGCGCCAATCCGGTGGGACGGGTCATGCTCATGCTCTATGGATTCCGCGACGATCGGCGGTTCATCCTTTCCGACCGGATCTGCACGGCTCTTCAGCTGATCAACTTCTGGCAGGACATCCGGGCCGATTATATCGACCGCGACCGAATCTACGCGCCCCGGGAATCGCTCGACCGGTTCGGCGTGCGCGAGGAGGATCTAAGAATGGTGGGAACTGCGGCCGTGCCGGATTCGGTGTCGCGGCTGGTGGCGTTCGAAATCGATCGAGCCGACCGGCTCATGCGGGAGGGCGTTGGCCTGATGGGTCTATTGCCGATCGGATTCCGCTGGCCGACCCTGCTCTT
>CAZHRJ010000018.1:0-32570 GCA_964534765.1 uncultured bacterium | reverse complement strand
GCCCGTGGGACGTATCCGATCCCATGGCGGAAATCTGATTCAGAAAAATGGCGTCAAGATGTTTCTGCCGCAACTTGGCTCTGGCCGCCGCCGGGTCCAGCCGGGTCTGGAGGGAAAAGCCGATGGTCTTTTGTATTTTTGATTTTCGGCGTGCAATGCCGGCCAGCAAATCGGGGGAGGACACGAGTTCCAGCGAGTATTTTCCGGATGATCGCGGGATCTTGCCTCTTCGCCGCCCGGCCGGAACGAAATCCCCGATGGCCGCCGCCGCCAAAAAAAAATCACTTGAGGGCGCCAGGTCGGCATACAGTTTCTGGAACGACTCGATGGTGTCCGCTCTTCGAATATCCACCGGCGGCAGCGGGCAGACTTCGGATTTTCCGAGAACGAGGGTGACGTCCGCGCCCATGCGATAGGCGATTTTGGCGAGCGCCGTCCCCATTTTCCCGCTGGACCGGTTTGTCATGACCCGGACGTCGTCAATCGGCTCGACCGACGCGCCGGCCGAAATAAGCACCCGTCTTCCTCGAAGCCTGGATGGCCCGGCCGTCCGGTGGGCGGCCTCGACGATCACCGTCAAATCCGGCATCCGGCCCACACCGTACGTTTTGCATGCCAGGTCGCCGACATCCGGCGGCAACACGGAGTCCCCCCGGTCTGTCAGCGCGCCGAGATTTTTTTGCAATGCATCCGCGTTATACATTTCCGTGTTCATGGACGGGACAATCAGTCTGGGCCGAGGAGACGCCAGACAGGTGGCCGTCAGGAGATTGTCCGCAATACCCATTGCCAGCTTGGCGATGGTGTTGGCGGTCGCGGGGGCGACGACAATCACGTCCGGCCATGCGGCCAATTCCGTGTGGCCCTCATCCAAAAACACAGGCTCAAAGAGACCGCTGTAAACAGATCCTCCCGATAGGGCCGCCACGGCGTCTTTGGCGCAGAACCGCAGGGCATTTTCAGTGAGAATCGTCTTGACGAGACAGTTTTCCTTCAGAAAAAGCCTGACCAGTTCCGGAATTTTATAGGCGGCGATACCTCCCGACACGCCCAGCAGGATTTTTTTCATGCCGTTACTCTGAGCGATCTTTGGGAGGTATCCCGATAATGGTGATCCGGCCTTCCGGCTTGCCGGAGAACATTCCCGCGGAAGCTGCGACCTGCCGGCTGAACTGATCACGGATGGCGTCGCGAAGGACTTTCCCGGTGTCATCTCGGTCCTTCCCCTTGAGAAAGGTCTCAAACAAATCTCCCCCACTCGCGAGAAAAGAATTTGTGGCGATCCGATATTTCCTGGATTTGATAAGCGGCTTTCCGCCCAGCAGCGCCTTGAGGATCCTTCTTCCCGCCGGTTTTTCGTAGGAGACGGATATCTGGATTCCGGAGACATGAAGAATATCCCGCTCAAGCCCCGCCCCCTCCTCCAGGAGTTCCAAAATCTCTCTACCCGACATGGTCATGGTGACGATCGTATTATCAAACGGCATGATGGTAAAGATGTCGCGCAGCCGGACCGTTCCCTGAGGGATTTCACTCCGGATTCCGCGGTTGTTCATCACCGCCGCGTCCGCCCCGCTTGCCTCCCGCATGGCGTCCGCAACGAGATTTCCGATAACGCATTCCTTAAAACGGTGCTTGGCGTACGTCGTGTCGGAAATGCCGATGTTTACGTCCAACTCCCTCCCCACGCGTTGTTCGATGCTCCGTACCCAGTCTGACATGTGAGGGTCGGGGAGAAACTCGTCCTCGTACAGCCGGAAAAGGCGCGCATTGGACTCAATGACCCTTCGGCTCTGGCGGTGGATCAGGATGTCCACAACTCCGAGATGGCGGGTATAGGATCCAGTATGGACGATGATCGTATGGGTCGAATCAGACCGGATGTGTGGGGAGAGTTCAAATGGGCTGTGTCCGCCGATAATGGCGGTGATTCCCCTGACGGATTCGGCGATTCGGGTGTCGGTTTCAGTTCCGGCGTGAGTGATTCCGATGATGAGATCGCACTTGGCCTCCTGCAGTTGCCGTACCTGGTCTTTTGCCGTTTCGATCGCGGGCAGGAATTTCAGTCCGGCGATGGATGGTTTGGCGGTGATGCTGGGCATGTCGTCCGTAATCAACCCGAAGATGCCGATCCGAATCGATCCGCGATCGAGGATGACATGGGGTTTCAGACCCAGCGCGATCAGGCCCGTGGTTTCATTCACCGTATTGGCGGATAGGACAGGGAACGAGGCCTGTTGAATCAGGCGCCCGAGCTGATCGGTTCCGAGATCGAAATCGTGATTTCCGGCGGCCATGGCATCGAGATGGAGCTGATTAAAAAGGTCGATCATGACCTCTCCCCGCGTCAACGTGCCCTCCGGCGTTCCCTGAAAAAAATCGCCGGCGTCGAGATACAGAACAACGTCCGGCTCCCGGCCAAATGCCGGCCGCCGCTGAAAGAGGGTAATGGCGCCGGCCAGGCTTGCAGCCCCGCCAAGACGAGGGGGAGGTTGAAGTCCGGTCTTCAGATCCGGTTCCGGGGATATGTGACCGTGGATATCGTTCGTATGAATGATGCGTACGGAAAGGAAAGTGGATAGTGAGGTGTCCTGAGCCCGGGCATCGAGTTGGAAAACGAGCAGGAGACAAGCGAGAGGTACCAGGGGAATTGAGAAGAACCGGCGGCGGGGCGCGCCACGCGTCGAGAGCCATTTTCCGTTCATTTTTTTTCACTCCATCTTTTTTTGAACTGCTCAATCAACAAAAACGCTTTCTGATTCGCCCGTCTGGCCCAGTCAAACTCCTTGGCCAGGATTCCCAGTCCCGCCAGAATACACAAGATACCCTGCAGGATCGGTGTGAACAGCCCGATAACACCTACAATTAGAAAAACAAATCCCGTGATGATCTTCAGCCACCGTCGCATTGAACGCATGACCATACTTCATGCGGAGGGATTGTAAAACAAATTTGTTTCCGGCACCATGAGGCGGTTGTTGATAAAAACTCTCAAAAGGGTCAGTAGGGTGGATTCGGATGGACAAATTGTTCAAAGATGAGCCGCTCCTGTTGATTGACGCTTATGCGTGGATTTTCCGGGCATTCTATGCGCTACCGGATTTTCGAAATTCTTCGGGGGAGCCGACCGCTGCGGTTCATGGATTTCTATCGAGCGTTCGAAAGTTGGTGGACCGCGCGCGATCGTATTCGGGAGCGCGTCCGGAAGTGGCGATTTTTTTCGACCGCGGCGCGCCGAAGGAGAGACTGAGCCTTTACGGAGAGTACAAGGCGAATCGACCTGAGACTCCGGCAGATCTCAGGCGTCAGGTTCCCTTTATCGAGGAGGCGCTGGCCGCGATGGGATTACCGCAAGTCGCCATGGATGGGGTGGAAGCGGACGATGTCATCGCCTCTTTCGCCGTCACCGAGGGCGGCAACGGGGGCCGCCGGGTCCTGATCGCCTCGAATGACAAGGATTTCTTTCAGATTCTCTCGGGCCGGATCAGTCTGCTCAGGGCATCGAGCGGTCAGGAGGAGATCGATCTTTTTGATGTCGATAGACTCAAAAACAAATACGGCCTGCCGCCCGCCTGTATGGTTGATTTCTACGCTCTGGTGGGTGATGACGTCGACAACGTGCCCGGTGTGATGGGAATCGGCGAGAAGACTGCTGCAAAGTTGCTGACACGGTATTCCTCGTTGGACGAGATTTACGATCATCTGGGTGATCTGCCGAAGGCGACCGCGAAGATTCTGGCGCGGGGGCGGGAATCGGCGTTTCTCAGCCAGAGGCTGGTCCGGCTGCGAACGGATTTGATTGTGGCGGTGAATCCGGTTGTCTACGATCCCGAGACATTTGATCGGAAGCGATTGCTGGAGCTGCTCTCCCGTCTAGAACTGCGCCGTCTGGCGGACCGACTGTAGAAACGCGAGGCCACCGATTGAAAAACCCGCATCATTTGCTATTCTTGGCCGATTTTGGATAGACATCGATGAACAAGCGCAGGCTGACAGTGATTGGCATCACAGGTGGAATAGCCTCAGGCAAAAGCACCCTGCTCGGATACTTTCAGTCCGCGGGTGTTCCGGGAATCGATTGCGACCGTATCGTCCACCAGATGTTGAGGCGTGGGACGAGGGTGTATTCTGAGATCGTAGCGGTTTTTGGCGAGGGATATCTGGATCGGCGGGGTGAACTGGATCGACGTCGATTGGGTCGGACGGTTTTTTCCGATCGGTCGGCCCGGCGGAAGCTGGAACGGATCGTTCACCCGGCGGTCTTTGCATCGATCGCCCGGCAGACGGTGGCCTATCGGCGCCGTGGATACCGGGTGATCGCCGTGGATATTCCTCTTTTGTTTGAGACCAGGAGCGCGCGGGGAGTGGATGTGATAGCGGTGGCGTATGTTCCCCGTGCGGTGCAGGTTCGGCGTTTGCGTCAGCGTGGATGGACAGTTTCGGAGGCCCTTGCGAGAATCCGGGCTCAATGGAGTCTCGACTGGAAGCGCCGCCATGCGGACAAGGTATTTGACATGCGCCGGTCACTGAGACAGATCCGATGGGAGGTAAGGCAATGGGTCCGCAAAATGAAGTGAACGAGACGGGGATCAACGAAGCCTTCAAACGGATATTGGATGGTATCGAGAAGGTCCCGACCCTGCCGGTGGTGGTGAACACGATTTTGGAGTTGATGGAGAATCCGAAGACATCCGCGGAGGATGTGAATCGGATCATTCGGATGGATCAAGCCCTGACCGCGCGGGTATTGAAAATTGTGAACTCGGCCTTTTATGGATTTCCCCGGCAGATTTCGACCGTCACCCAGGCGGTGGTGATTCTGGGATTCAACGCGATCAAGAGTCTGGCGTTGTCGGCGTCGGTGATTCAAATTTTCGGGACGAAGCGGTCAGAGGGATTTGATGTGAAATCTTTCTGGGAACATTCGATCTGTACGGGCGTCATGGCGCATGTCGTCGGCCGCCGGATCAATTATCCGCTTCCGGAGGAGTGTCTGATCGCCGGCATTTTGCATGGAATTGGCAAGCTGGTACTGGACCAGTACCTGCACAATATGTTTTTGCAGGCTGTGCAGAAGGCGAAGCAGGAAAAAAAGTTGCTGCATCACGCCGAGCGGGACATATTCGGAACGGATCATTGCCGAATCGGATCGATGCTGGCGGAAAAATGGCGGCTGCCGCTACAGCTGGTCGAGGCCATCAATTACTATCCCAACCCGGGGTTGGCGAATTTCAATCCCACGCTCGTTTCACTCGTCCATCTGGGCAACTATATCGCGCGAAAAAAGCGGTGCGGTGATCCGGGCGATCTGGTGGTGCCGCGGGTGAGCGAGGACGCCAAGAAAATATTGAAGATCACACAGGTCGACATCGACCAGATACTTCGATCCTCGCAGAGTGAGCTGGAAAAGGTGGATGATCTCCTCGACAAACTTCAGGAATAAGGGGAAATCATCCGGATGGGCCACGCCGCTGATTATCCTCTCGGTGGCGGTATCTCATTTATTCGCGTTCGGGATAGGATACAAGATGGGTCCTGGTGTGGCGCCCCGGCCTGGAAAGTCGATTTCGCCGGCTCCGGTCCCGTCGCGGAGCTATCGATCGGTGTCTCGGGATCGTGCTTATCAGTCGTCCCCGTACCCTGTATCATCCGATCCGACCGCGCTGGTATGGTCGTCGGCGGGAGGAATCAAATACACGCTTTTTTTGGCATCCTTTCAGCGGATTTCGGATGCGGATAAGGAGAAGTCGCGGTTGGAATCGAGGGGAGTGAAGGGAATTGAAATATCGGAGAAGCGGTCGCCGCTGCCGGGAGGGCCCACGTGGTACCGATTGAGTTTTGGTCGATTCCCGTCCCGGGAGGCGGCGATTGAGCAGGGACGGCAACTGACGGATCGGGGATTGATCCGGGATTTCTGGTTGAAGGAGCTGTAATGAAACCGAAGGAAGAGATGGTAGTGGTTGGATCTGTTGCGCTGGATACGGTTGAAACGGTCCATGGAAAACGCCGGGAGGCGCTGGGCGGCGCTGCGGTTTACTGTTCACTGGCCTCCCGATATTTTGCCCGACCCATGATGATCGGCGTGGTCGGCACGGATTTTCCAAAGCGATATCTCACGCTCGTCCGGCGGACCGGGATTGACACCGAGGGTGTTCAGCAGGTTGCGGGAGAGTCATTTCGATGGGCCGGAAAATACAGTCCGGACGGGAATGTGGCGCATACGCTGGAAACGAGATTGGGAGTTTTTTCCGAATTCAAGCCGAGAGTTCCGGATAGCTATCGATCCGCGAAGGTGCTTTTCCTGGCGAACATTGATCCCGAACTTCAGTTTCATGTCCTGACACGCATGAACGGCGCGCTGAGCGGCGGAGATACCATGAATTTCTGGATCAGTCAAAAGAGAGCCCACCTGTTGAAAGTGTTGCGCCGGTTGCATCTCATGTTTTTAAACGATCAGGAGGCCCGGATGTTGACCGGCGAGCACAATTTGATCAAGGCGGCGCGGGGACTGCTGAGGATGGGTCCCCGAGCGGCGGTGGTGAAGAAGGGCGAACACGGATCGATGATTTGTACCGATTCCTCATTTCGGTTCTGTCCTCCCCATCCGGTCCAGGTGGTGAAGGATCCGACCGGCGCCGGCGACAGTTACGCGGGCGCGTTCATGGGTTATCTGGCCCAGAAAAAAATTCGGCCAGACAGGCTCACGCCTGATCTGCTCGCCTGCGCCTCCGCTTACGGCAGTGTTGTGTCTTCGTTTACCGTCCAGTCCTTCGGAGTCGGCGGCCTCCTGTCGATGAAATGGCCTTTGATTCTGCAGAGACTGAAGACGCTGCGCCGCCTGGTTCATTTGCCCTCGAAATGAATGTCGCGCTGGTTGGTCTGGGAACAGTCGGCCGCGAGGTGGCGGGTCTACTGCTGAACGAGAAACTTTCCATTCAGACCCGCACCGGCGCGGATCTCCGGCTGACGGTGGTGGTTGACAAGGATTTAACCCCGCGCGAGGGCCTGGCGCTTCCGTCAAGCGTTCGATTCACGGATGATTTAGCGGCTGCCATCGAAGATCCGGCGGTTGGGGTCGTGATTGAATTGATCGGCGGGATCGATCCGGCAAGGCGAATTCAGATGGAAGCCTTAAAACACAAAAAACATGTCGTGACGGCCAACAAGGCGCTCTTGGCGGAGCACGGCGCCGAGTTGTTAAGGGAAGCCCGGCGCCAGGGAGTCCAGCTGCGATTCGAGGGCAGCGTGGCCGGCGGGATACCCATTATCAAGTCATTTACGGAGGCCCTGGCGGCAAATCGCATTGAGCGGTTGTATGGCATTATCAACGGAACAGCCAATTATATTCTGACCCAGATGCATCTGAAGGGCTGTGGATTTGACGAGGCGCTGCGGGAGGCGAAGCGTCTGGGATTTGCCGAGGCGGACCCGACCTATGACATCGAGGGGATTGATACGGCCCATAAGCTCACCCTTCTTTGCCGGATCGCGTTCGGGGTGGACATGCCGTTTCAAAACCTAAGTCACACCGGAATCTCCCAGCTTTCTCAGCTGGACATGCGCTACGCCTCTGAATTGGGGTATACGATCAAGCTCCTGGCCGTCGCCGTCCGCCGAGGAGACGCGCTCGAGGCGCGCGCGCACCCGGCATTGATCCCGAACGACCATCCACTCGCCGCGGTCTCGGATGAATTTAACGCCGTGATGGTGGTGGGCGACCGGGTCGGAGAGATGATGTTTTACGGCCGCGGCGCCGGCGGTCGGCCGACCTCTTCAGCCGTGGTGGCTGATGTGATCGACATTGCGCTGGGTCGATCCTACGGAGAGATTGTGTCGTACGACACAAAATTGAGGATACTCGCGAAAGAGGAATCGGTCAGCAAATGGTATTTGCGGTTTACCGTGGAGGATCGACCGGGAGTGCTGGGACAAATCGCGACGGTGTTGGGACAACATCGGATCAGTATTGAAGCCTGTCTGCAAAAAGGCGGGTTGACCAACGGCGCCGTTCCCGTGGTGATGCAAACCTTCGAATCCAAAGAGTCGGATATTGCCCGGGCCATAGATGATATTGGCCGGCTGATGTTCATTCGGGAATCAACCCGGCTTATCCGGGTGGAATCCCTTCGATCGTGAACCGGCCCGTCGGATCATGCGGGATGGCCGAGATCTGATGCAAGGGGTCATCGCGCGCTACCGGTCGTACCTTCCGGTAACGGAGTCTACGCCGATCATTTCTCTGCAGGAGGGCAACACGCCGTTATTGCGACTTCGGAACATCGAGAAGCATATCGGCTGTGAATCGGAGTTATATGCGAAATTTGAGGGATTGAACCCGACAGCGTCTTTCAAAGACAGAGGCATGACGGTGGCGGTTTCGAAGGCTGTGGAGGAAGGCGCCCGCGCGGTTCTCTGCGCATCCACCGGTAATACGTCCGCCTCGGCCGCCGCTTACGGCGCGCGCGCCAATTTGAAGTGCGTCGTCATTCTGCCCGAGGGCGCCATCGCGCTTGGGAAACTCGCGCAGGCGCTGCTGCATGGGGCGATCGTGCTGCCGGTATCGGCCAGTTTTGATGGGGCGCTGGAAATCGTGCGGTCGATCAGCGGGCAGTATCAAATCACCATGGTCAATTCAGTGAATCCCTACCGTCTGGCCGGCCAGAAGACAGCCGCATTCGAGGTGTGTGATGTGCTGGGAGACGCTCCGGATTTTCATGTCCTCCCGGTCGGAAACGCTGGCAATATTACCGCCTACTGGATGGGATACCGGGAATATCAGGCCGCCGGCCGATCCAACCGCCTTCCGCGGATGTACGGGTTTCAGGCGGAGGGCGCCGCTCCGATCGTTGCGGGTTCGCCGATTGAGAAACCCCAGACCGTGGCAAGCGCGATACGAATCGGTAATCCGGCGAGCTGGCGCACCGCGATATCGGCTCGGGATGAATCCGGCGGAGAAATTCGCGCCGTATCCGATGCGGCGATCCTTGATGCCTATCGAATGATGGCCCGGCACGAAGGTATTTTCGCGGAGCCGGCGTCCGCCGCCGCCCTCGCGGGGGCGGTCCAAATGCATGCGGATCGGTTATTGACCCGTGGACATCGCGCGGTCCTGACCTTGACCGGCCACGGACTCAAGGATCCGGGCACTGCGTTAACGGTCGTCCCGGAACCCAAGCCTTTCCCGGCCGACGTTGGGGCGATCGCCGAATTTTTGGGGTTGAAACGAATAGTGCAGAGTTAAGGCCGGCTTCGCAGTAATTCGCGCGTTGCGCGTCTAACCCGGATATCTCATAAACAAGCAGGAGTCGGATGAAAAGTGGGGAATTTGGGATGAATGCGTCGAACGGTGATCAGCGATAGGGATATGACTGCCGAGGGAAGGCGCGCGATAGGTTCTGATGACTGAATTTTGAAATGTGGGCACACGAGCTGTGACAAGATGACCCAAGATCCGGATCGGCGATGAATCGGTCAGGTCAACCGCGATACGGCCAGACGAAAGAGGATAGTACCCGCCCCCGTTCCGACCGAATACACAGCGTGAAAGGGTGACATCCATGGCGCAGGCACGCGTCAGCATTGTGATTTTGAGCTGGGACTCGAGAGCCTATCTGGGGAATTGTCTGGACTCTGTGAGAACCCAGACCGTCGCGAATACAGAAACTCTCGTCATCGACAACGGATCGGCGGACGGTACGGCGCAGTTCGTCCGCGAGCGGTATCCGGATGTCCGGCTGATAGTCCAGCCCTGCAATCTCGGATTTGCGCGAGGCAACAACATCGGCATCGCGGCAAGCTCCGGCGATTTCGTGATGACCTTGAACAGTGATATCACCCTCGATCCGGATTACATTGAACGACTGGTCCATGCATTTGAGACGAAAGGCGGCAGGCTTGGCATGGCCTCAGGAAAATTGTTCCGGCCAGGCCGCGCCTGCTTCGATTCGACAGGCCTGGTGTTGACGCGATCCCGCCGTTTCTTCGACAGGGGATCGGGCGATCCGGACCGGGGCCAGTACGACCGTGAGACGGACATTTTCGGCCCCTGCGCGGCCGCGGCGATCTTTCGGCGCACGATGCTGGAGGATCTGCGGCATGGAGACGAATACTTCGATTCCGATTTTTTTTCTTATGTCGAGGACGTCGATCTCGCGTGGCGCGCCCGCCGGCTCGGATGGGAAGCCTGTTTCGTGCCGGAAGCGGCTGCGATTCACGTCCGCGGAGGATCGAAGACGCCGACAAGCCTCAAGCAGGCGTGGAGTTACCGGAACCGCTACTGGATGATCGCGAAAAATGACACAACGAAAACGCTGTTACCCGACCTGCTCCGCCTGGCCGCTTACGACATCCCGCGTTTCTTTTACCTCTGTCTCACGAACAGGAGAACTCTGCCCGAAACAGTCCGGTGCCTGCTCAACCTTCCAAAGATGATCCGGAAACGCCGCCGGGCTGCCGTGCCGGACCGGGAGATTCGACGCTGGCTGCGCTGAGAAAGCCGCACTCGAAAGCGGAGGCCATGAGCGCGCGGTAGAATAGTTTGCCGGCCAGCGGATCGGGACACAGGTGTTCCATCCCCCGGAGCAGTGCATGCGCCGCGCCCGGAAAGGATCTGAACAGCCGGCGGGCGAACGACACGTCGGGCGGAAAGACGTCCCTCTCGAGTTCCGGATGCTTCCCGAGAAACCGAAACGCCATCCGGCCTGACGATTCCTGACGGCGAAGAAAATCCGGCAATGTGTAGAGGTGATGATGAACGGCGCCGGCCGCCGGCTCATAGACGATCTTCAGGCCCTGCCGCGCGAGTCGATACCCCAGGTCGATGTCTTCCCACGCTGCCAAATCAAAACGCTCGTCAAAAGGGCCCGCTTCGCGCGCGAGCATGGATCTTTTGACAGACAGGTTCGACGTATAAAAAAATCGGTAATCCGGAACTTGACCGCGATCGAGCGCCGCATAGTCGAATTGGCTGGAGCATTCTTGCGTCAAAAATCGCATGAACGGCGAATGCCTTTGTGGCGGAAAGGTTTTGCCGAGTATGGCAACTGTCTCAACCGGCTGCGATTGATGTGCGGTGAAATGAGCGGTCATCCATCCATCCAGTGGTTCGATGTCATCGCCAGTGAAGATTACCAGATGGCCGCGTGACTCGCGAATCCCCAGATTGCGCGCGGCAGCTGGGCCGCGATGAGACTGCGCGAGAAGCCGCAGTTGGGCCGGAATGCAGTCCGTCAGCGTCCGAAGCTGATCCGTTGTCGAGTCCGTCGATCCGTCATCGATGACGATGATTTCAGCCTTGCCAATGCCTTCTTGCCGGCCGAGCGACCGCAACGTCTCGGCCAACCGTTCCGCCCGATTTCGCGTGGGAATCAAGATGGAACAAACAGGAGCGCCTGTCATCGCCGATGAGCCTGCCCGCGAAATAACCCCTTGTCAAGCCGAGGTCCGCGCACTACAGTGAGGATATGGCCTCCATCCTGGTCACAGGCGGAACCGGATTCATTGGCCGGCATCTCATCCGGCGGCTCATCAGGGAACGGCACCGGGTCGCGGTTCTGTCCCGCTTCCCACCGGCAGGTTTCAGCGGCAGCGTGACGTGCAGGAGAGGATTCTTCGGAGATCCGGACGTTCTGAAAGACATTGCACAGCCTGTTGACGGCATTTTTCATCTGGCGGCGGCCGGGACGAATTCTCCGGACCTCCGGCAGATCAATGTAGACGGAACCCGGACACTCGCCGAATGGGCCGGGAATGCAGGGATTCCTTTCTTCTTTTACGCCGGCAGCATCGATGCGCAAGGCCCGGCCGAAGACTTCGGCAGGAAACAAACGGCAGATAACCCCTGCCGTCCTCTTGGCGCCTACGGCGAAAGCAAACGGGACGGGGAGAGAGAGATCATACGGATATATGGAGAAGCGGGCGGGGAGCAGAAAGCGGTCATCGCGCGGATCGGCAACGTCTACGGTCCTGAAAGCCGCGCCTTCATCGGGCCGATGCTCCAAGCCAGACTCATGGGTCCGGCGTCGCATCGATTCCGAAGCCTGGACGACGTCCATCTTCAGCCGATCTTTGCGGCCGACCTCGTCCGGGCCATGGTTCGGTCTTTCGAAACGGGCCTTCAGGGCACACACTATTTCGTCGGTCAGGAGACCTGTACGATCTCTGGGTGGTTCCAGGCCGTGTGCGATCTCGTGGGAGACCGCATCGCGGATGACCGGGTACCTGCGTCCGGATCAGAAAATGGAATGATCGAAGACTTGCGGACCTATTTCGCCGGAGATGGTATTCGGCGGCAGAGACTCTACGACGAGTCCCAGCTCTATCAGCGCCTCGGAATCGATTGCCGGACAACCATTCTGCGTGGCACGGCCGAAACAATCGCATGGCTGATAACGGTGGCATGACCGTCCAACGGCTGGCCCTTATCCACACGCCGGCAAGGAATGTCCGGCCCCTCTCCAGGAGCATGATGGGCGGACTGGGGTTCGGCACCGACGAACGGATGCTGCTGCCACCCCTCGACCTCATGATCATGGCCGCGGTTGCACGCGATCAGGGATGCAAAGTCAGAATCATGGATGCGGATGCCGGCAGGATGACTCCCAACGAAACGGCAGCGGCGTTAAAGGAATTCGGCCCGGAGGCGATCGTCGCGACCGTATCCCTGCCCACGATCGATCACGATTGCGATTGGATCGGAAACCTTGCCGTGTTGGTGGGGCGGCCGGTCTTTGTGAAAACATTTGTGCGGGAACCCGCCGTGGTGGAGGAAATTCTCAAAAAAAGCCGGGCGACGCGCGTCATCGTGGGGGAACCGGATTTTTCTCTGTTGGATATACTGGAGGGACGTTCCGTGGAGGGCACGGCACGATTGAACCCGGCCGGTGTCGTCATTCTAGAACCCTATCGGCCGATTGAATCGCTCGACGCCCTGCCTTTTGCCGCGCGGGATCTTCTGCCGCACAAGCCGTATTGTTATCCACTGCTCGGTTCTGATGTCACAACGTTTCAAACCAGCCGAGGCTGCCCTTATCCCTGTGGCTACTACTGCCCTTATCCGATGGTCGAAGGAAAAACGTGGCGACCGATGACGCCCCGGCGCATCGTCGACGAGATGAAATCCGTCGAGGCGCTGTCCATCCGGAAGATTCTCTTCCGGGACGCCACCTTTACGTTGCAGCGCGACCGCATCATGGAACTGTGCGACCGGATGACGGGGGAAAGACTTCAGTCAGAGTGGTGGTGCGAAACTCGAGCTGACCTGCTGGACCCGGAGCTCCTCGATCGCATGGCCGGCGCGGGTTGCCGGGGGATCAACGTCGGCGTTGAAAGCGGAAACGAAGACATGATCCAGACCATCGGCAAACGCGGCCTGACGATCGAAAAATTGTCGGAGTCCCGCCGGGCCGCGGCCCGGGCCGGTATTCGTATGCATTTCCTGATGCAGGTGGGATTGCCGGGCGAAACGAGATCGACCATGGTCGACACGCTGGATTTGCTTTGGAACCTTCGCCCGGACACGATCGGCCTGACTTTCACCACGCCGTATCCGGGGACGGATCTGTACCGCGACGCGCTCCGGCGAGGATGGTTGACGTCGCGCCGCTGGGAGGACTTTGACGCGCACACGGCCATACTCCGGACGGAAACCCTCACCACGGATGAACTTGTGCTGGGCCGAAAGATGTTGGAGCAGGGGTTCCGGATGATTCATGACGACGCGCCCCCGGGCCAACGGCGTATCTTCTATATTGAGACCTTGCGGTGGGCATACGGCCTGGAATCGGCAAACGCAAAGCGGCTGCAGGGAATGGTCTCGCCGCCACTATGGAAAAAAATCCTCCGGCCCGCATGGCGGTCCCTGCCTATCTCCTGGCGCGAAAGAATCCGGAGAAGCGCTGCCGGTCTGTTTCGTCGAACAGCCTGATGACTTTCGCGATCGGGGCGAACGCGGCAACAAGCGTCGCCATCGCCACGGCCAGGATTACGCCGCACCCGCCTCGCGACAGGCCCATGGCCGTTTGATGCTGGAGGAACTGCGCGGCCATCCAGGCCGGCGCCATGGCGGCCGCACACACTAGTGGTTTGAAAACGGATTCAATGATCAACTCCCGGCCGATACCCGGAAGGATGGATCGGCAAAAATCGTAAACGTAATAGATAGCAACGGCGCAGACGGAAAGTGAAATCGTCCACGCAACTCCTGCCAATCCACCCGAACGACCAAACCCCCAAAAGATCGGCGCCGCTATGAGGAGGGCGAGCACGGATGATTTCAACTGATAGCCGGGCCGGCCCAGTCCGGCGCCCACGGATGTCAGGCCTCCGATGACCGCGGTTGCGCCCCAGAGAGACAGGATCCGCGTGGACTGCACGGCCGCAGCCGGAGTTTCGCCGATCCACAGGCGCAGTATCCATGGGGCGAACAGGGCGGCAAACCCGAGCGAAAGAAATCCGAGGACAGATAGATATTTTGTTCCGCGGACTGCCAGTTCCTTCAAGCGGATATCGTCCCCCATTGCATCGAACGACGATGAGGCCGGATAAATCGCCACCGTCATGGCCGACAGGAGTCCGGCAATCTTGGCCACAAGCATGGCGCCGATGTGATAGTCAGCGATATCTTCCAGCGGCACACGGATCCACGAAAAGTAGATGCGGTCCATTTGAAAAACATAGGCGAGTAGATAGACGATGTACAATACGCCGCCGGCGGATAAGACCCGGTAAAGCAGGTTAAAATCGATCCTCCACATCATGCGCGGGACATGCCGCGCCAGAAGCGCCAGGAGAAATGACAGATGCAAAAGGCTTGAAGCGCCGTAGATCAGCGCAAGCGTCCAAAGACCACGGCCGGCCGACATGGCCCAGATGACGCCGGCAGCCTGCGCGAGGCTAACGATCGTCTGGACCTTGGCGGTGGCCACGACCCATTGCAGCCCGTTCAGGACATTGACGACGATTCGGACGGCCAGACTGAGCCCGAAGTGCGCTACAAGGGTCACGAGAAGAAGACACTCAAGACGCGTCACCGGCCCGCCGATGAATTTCTCGTAGAGGAATCGGGATTCGGTCCAAGCCAGCAAAAGTACCGCCACCACCACTCCGAGCCACACAATCCCCGTAGCCGCAATCAAATCCCAGACTCGCTGGGGTTGGCCGTCGATCGCCAGCTTGCCCGCCACTTTCGGTATGCCGAAACTGATACCTAAATCGAGATAGAGCATCCACGCGCAGAGGTTCAGCAGAACCGCCCAGACGCCGAACGACGCTTTTCCGACGCCCGCGAGGATGATCGGGGTCAGGGCCAGCGGAAGCGCCACACTCGTGGTCAGGTAGGCCGCCGCCTGAAAGAGGCCACCGCGCATGAGGTGGCGGCCGGACAGGTTGACTATAGTTTCTTTCCGCTGACCGGCTGCGGCCCATCGGCAAAAACACCGGCCGGGTCTTTCAACATATTCCAGATCCGCCCGACCTGTTGAAACCAGCCGACTTTCTTCAAAAACATCTTGATGCGGTGCTTGACTGGATTGGACGACCGGTATGGCGCCAGATACCGGTCCATCAGGAAATCCAGGCGATGATAATCGACGCCATGCAGTTTTCCCTCATGGGGAAACCGCTGGCCGACGGCGCCAGGGTCGTCCGTCTTGAGAAACCCGTTCTTCACGAAATGATCGTAAAAAGGGCTTCCGGGAATGGGCGAAAAGAAGGACGACGAGGCAACAGCCGGTCGTATCTTCTGAATGGCCTGCAGCGTGAGCAGATCATCCTCCTCCCGCCAGACGCCGTCCGGGCCGGGCATGCCGAGAATAAAATTTGCGAAAATATGGATGCCGAGCTTGCGTGCGATTTCAGCCGCCCGGAAATTTTGTTCGCGGGTCGTGCCCTTGGCCATCCACTTGAGCTGCCGGTCGCTGAATGATTCAAATCCGATGCTCACCATGTGGAGGCCCGCGGATTGGAGCTGTTCCATGAGGCCGCCAGGCTCGCCGTGCCTGCAAATGACGTCTGCGCGGATGGCCGCCCAGAACTGGACTCCGCGCCTGGCATACCCATGCCGGTGCAGGGCCTCGCAAATTTCGTGTGCCCAGGACTCGCGAATCACAAATTGGTCGTCATGGAAAACAATGCTCTGGAACCCGTAGAGGGCGTCCAACTCCTTCAGCTCTTCGAAAATGTGTTCGATGCTGCGCGTACGGAAATCAAAAACACGCTTGGACACGGACGGTTTGGTGTAGAGATTCTGCTCGCCGGGTCCGCAACAGAATTTGCATTGCCATGGACAGCCGCGCTGGAGGATCAGATCAACCTGCGGCGGCCGCGCCGGAAACTTGAGCATGAGTTTCTGTGTCCGGACGCGGTAGTCCGGCCAGAGTTCACGGTCCTCAAACGGCAACCGGCTAAGATCGGGAGATTCTCCATAGACCTTGCCTGTCCGAAGGCGCGTTTCGTCCAGCACCTGTGGCAGCGTCACTTCTCCTTCCCCCTGCAGGATGAGGTCCACGGCGCCGCTGTTGAGATAGAGATCCGGAAACATCGTCGGATCGATCCCGCCGGCCACGCACCAGATCCCCGCTCGGACGGCCTTCGCCCGCCGCGCTGCCTCGACGGCGACCTCGCGCTCGCAGGTGTGAACGGTCAGGCATAGTACATCGGGTTGATGCTCCGCCACGGCACGCTCGAAGTCTCGCCAGCCCCGAAGAAGCCGTAAATCAATGAGGGTCGTCCGGTGGCCGCGGGATTTCAGGACGCTCGACAACTGCGCCAGCGAATGGCGGATGGAAATGTCGTCAGTCGTTTCATACGGCGCCTTCCACCGGCTGGTCACGATTTGCGGATTAACGAGAGCAACGGTAGCCATACGGTCGGAGTGTAGCGCAGAGCGCGACGCAGGTCAAACACGCGGTAGGGGGGCATGTTGCCGGAGGTTTGGCTTCAAGCAATTGATTCCCGTATAACAATGTCCTATCTGAGGCGCGAAGAGAGGGGACTGAGTTGAACGAACGAGCGAAGGAGTCCGTCTGTTCTCCGTATCGAACGACTGTGAGAACGCGTCTTCGTGGCCAACGTGGCAATATTCTCAGGCATCATTGGCAAGTGGCCTCGTTTTCAAATAGCTCCAGAAATATGCGACCGGAGCATGTCCCGCGATCATTTTAATTGATTCATCCACGCCTGCTCCAGCATGGGAAGTGACATGAAGAAACTGTCCTGTACGGATTGATCTTCCGATCTGCCCGATTGAACAGCTCTCAGGAGTCTGCGAATTCCGAAAATGCCGAACCGGTCATGCGTAAATTTAATGATGGCGTAAGATTGATCGTAGGCCAGCGCCGCCCGGCTGTTGTTCTTCAAGTCTTTCAACGCCTCCGATAGCTGGGGAAGAGGAATGAGCGGCAAATTTTTTCTGCGGGCCTCATCCAGGGACTGGAGGGGCCGTTCCGGCCCGGCAGACAGCAACTCGGCCAATCCCTCGTTCATCCAGAGCGGGATGTCCGGCCCGCCGATGTCGAACAAAAAAGCGTGCGCGATCTCGTGAGACAGGGTTCGCTCAAGGCCGGTCCAATCAGGGGATTCCGTGAGGGGGATACGAACTTTCCCGTCATAAATTCCGGCGACATTGGACGTCAATTCATGCGTCGTCGTGAACGCGTCCTTGGAAGAATAGAGGACGGCGGGGATTTCCTGTTTCGGCGCCTCGCCGAGAAAATACCGATGATCCTGATAGGACTTCTCCAGGATGCCGGCGGCGCGGGAAACGAGCCGGAAGTCAATGTCGGGCGAATAGGAAATCCGAAAATGGAGGCTTCGATAATCGAAGAAGTTTCTTTCTCCCTGGATTTCCCGTCGAATCTTGTCGAGCAGTGTTTTCAGATTGACGCGCCGGTCCAGGCGATAGGCCAGCTCGATTTCGCCAAGGGCCTCGGTCAGTTGTCCCGCGTCGTAGAGAGTCCGGCCGAGCCATTCATGCGCGTCGCCGGATGACGGATCGGCGGCAACAGCTTCCCGAAAATAGTGCTGTGCCGATTCCGGCCGTCCCTGATCCGATTCAAGATGTCCCTTCATGATGAGGGCCTGCGCCAGATTTTTTTTGAGGGCCTCGCCGGGATGGATGGAGAGAGCCCGGGATAGCCACGCGATTGCCGGATCGGGCCGGGTATCGGAGAGATAGCGGACAGCAAGATTGTTCATCGCCAGCGCCAGGTTCGTCCGAATGGTGTCTTCGGGACTGATTGCCGCCGCCTGCTCAAACCAGCGGATGGCATCCCTGAAGTGTCCATCATCCATTGCCGCCACACCTTTATTGTTGAGCCGAACGGCCTCCTGCTCGGCGGCTTGCGCCGGCGGCGGGGTACAGGCCAGTGCGGCCATGAGGATCAGGATAGGGATTGCGAAATCTTGCGGGCGGCGGTTCATCCAAGTGATTGTCGGTAAAATATTTTTGCGAGGAGAATCGAAACCGCGTAGAGGGCCAGAAGAGGCCCGGCCAGGAGGAGCATGGTGAGCGCGTCCGTGGACGGGGTCAGGAGAGCGGCGAGAACGACCAGGATGACGACGGCGTGTCTCCAATAATGAATCAGGAAAGGAGCGGAGACAATCCCGAATCGCGCGAGCACGACGGTCAGGACGGGCAATTCGGCCATCACACCCGACACGAACATCATCGTGAGGGTGAATTTCATGTAATCCAGAATCCTCCATTCGGCCAGAAGCCCGAACTCCTGATTGAGCGAGAGGAAGTATGTCAACGCCGGAGGCAGGACCACGGCGTGGGTGAACGCGGCTCCGGCGAAGAAGAATACCGTGCCGAAAAACAGCAGCGGTCCGATGGCCTTCCGTTCCTGCGGCAGAAGGCCCGGAGAGACAAACCGCCAGACTTGATACAGGCAGTAGGGAAGGGCGATGGCCATGCCCACGAATCCGGCGAGGGTCAGAATCGCAGTGAACGACTCCCCGACGGAAATCGTTCGCAGATGGGGCGACCCGCCGGAGAACTGGAGGCCGGCCTTTTTCAGCGGCCATTGAAGGATATCCAGCAGGGATCGGACGAATCCGAGGGCGATCAAGAATCCGACGAGACAACCCACCAGGGATCGAATAAGCGAGCTGCGGAGTTCCTCGAGATGATCCAGAAAAGACATTCTGATCTCGCCCACTGGCGGTTCGGGATTGTCTGGCTCAGGCATGTCGCCGGGAACGTCTACGCGCGGTCGTCAGCTTTTTCCGTTTTTCCCCTCGGGAGGGTTGGGTGTCGAAGCCGGTGGATCGTCTTCGCCCGCCGACGCCTTTTTCAGGGATCGAATGCTGTCACCGAGCATCTTGGCCAGTTTGGGAAGCTGGCTGGGCCCAAAAATAATGAGGATGATCACGAGTATGATAACCAGTTCGGGGAATCCGATATGGGGAAACATGAGCGACCTCCGATTAGAGTCGATGTACCGCCCGCGCCATGCGCCGGATGATTTCGGAAATGACCGCGGCCGAATGGGCCGTACTCACAAACCATGCCTCGAACTGGGACGGCGGCAGGTAAACGCCCAGCCGTCGCGCGGCCCTGTGAAACGATGCGAATCGACCGATGTCACAGTCTTTGGCGTCCTCGAAGCTGGCAACGTCACGATCCGTAAAAAACAGCGTCATCATGCTCCCAACCCGATTGATCCGGTGAGCGATTCCGGCCAGACCGAGATGCCGGGACAGGCCCTCCGCCAATCGGGCCGAACGCTCGTCCAACATCGCATACGGTGGATGGCTCTTCAAGAGCCTCAGCGCGGCAATGCCGGCCGCGACGGCCAGCGGATTACCGGATAGAGTCCCTGCCTGATAGACGGAACCCTCCGGACTGAGCTGCCTCATCAGGTCCTCCCGGCCGCCGAATGCGGCCAGAGGAAGCCCCCCGCCAAGAATTTTTCCGAGACAGGTCAGGTCGGGTCTAATGCCAAAAAAATCCTGAGCCCCGCCCAATCCAAGGCGAAATCCCGTGACAACCTCATCAAAAATCAGCAAGGCGCCGTATTTTTGGGAGAGATACCGCGTTGCCTCGAGAAACCCGGATTTGGGTGGAATCACGCCCGCGTTGGCCGCGACGGGTTCGACGACAACCGCCGCGAGGGTATTCCCCTTTTTTTGGAAAAACCGATGAAGGGCATGCAGGTCATTGTAGGGCAGCACCGATGTGAGTCTGGCCAGCTGATGGGGAACGCCGGGCGAGCTGGGATGTCCAAAGGTGGCGGCCCCGGATCCGGCGGCCACCAGGAAACTATCCGCATGGCCGTGGTATCCACCTGTAAATTTCAGAATGTGGTTTCTGCGGGTCGCGGCGCGGGCCAGGCGAACGACGCTCATCAGAGCCTCCGTACCCGAGGACACAAGCCGGACCATCCTGATCGACGGGATCAGTTCGCGGATCAATTCGGCAAGCTGAATTTCTCTTTCCGTCGCCGCGCCGAAGGTCGTCCCCCGTCTGGCGGTCTGCTGGATGGCGCGGATGATGGCCGGATGCGCATGACCAAGGATCAGCGGCCCCCATGAACACAGCAAATCGATATATTTCCGGCCCTGGGAATCGAAAACGTAAGGCCCCTTTCCTCTGGCGATAAAGGGCGGATCGCCCCCCACCGCCCGGAAAGCGCGAACCGGACTATTGACGCCTCCCGGAATGACCCGGACAGCCCGCCGGTGGAGTGAGGCGTTGCGGATCATCAGGGATTGATCAGCGCCCCCAGCACATCCCGGATCGACACCATGCCCACAATTTTTCCATCTTCAGACACGGGAAAATGCCGGAGATTGAGACGGTACATTTCACGCGCGCACGTTTCGATGCTGGAAGAGGATTTGATGCCGGTCAACCGGTGCGTCGCGGCGTCGGAGACCACACATCCGGCGGGATCCTTATCCTGGGCGACCACCTTTTTCAGCAAGTCCCGCTCGGAAAAAATGCCGGCGGGCGTTCCGCCATCGGTGACGATCACGGCGCCGATGTTCTTCTCAGCCATCACCGTGATGACCTCCTTCAATGGCGCGGATTTTTCCACCGACAAAGGATCCTTATTCATGATATCCTTGACTGATTTCCCCGTTACACTCATGAACAACCACCTCCTCCACTGTGATGCAACTCTATCCGTGTACTACCTTATCGGTTGTGGCGGCTCAATAGAGGGCGTGGTTATCCATAGAGGAGCAGAGACCGGACCTCGTCTATCAATTTTTGCGCTTCCTCGGGCGATTTGATTTTCGGCAGAGCGTCGTGCGAGGCCAGTCGTTGTTCCCGGGCCTGTCTGATTTCCTTGGCGGGTTCCCGGTAGGGCGTCCCACCAAATATCTGCTGGACATCCATGCTCATCACCTCCATGTGATCTGTTCCCATCCGGGAACTCGCGCATCCTTCCCTGGATACGGACCTTCTCATGATTCCTTCGGCCATTTCCTGGATGAACTTTAATCCGTTTCCAATAGGGCTGTTCCAAGTTACAAAGCAGACATGGATCTGTGGAAACCGGAACAGATCGACCGACTCCAGAAATGGATAGAGACAGTCTATCTCCGCCTCTTCGAACACCGCCAGGTGCTCGTGGTTGGTATTGCCGCCGCCTGCGGTCTGGCCCTGCTTGGCCTGCCCAAACTCCGGGTCAATAACACAGCGGAGGTGTGGTTTTCAGACAAAACGCCATCCTACGCGACCTACCAGTCATTTGCCGAGACATTCGGGAAGGACGAGTACCTTTTTATCGCCATTGATTTTGGAAATGTGTTTACGGAGAGGCATCTCAGGAAGCTGGATCAGTTATCCGAGGAAATCAAACGGCAATCCGGGGTTGAGGAGGTTATGAGTCTGACGGAATCGGCGGACATCTGGACGCAGAGAGGCGAGGAATCAGCGGATGGAATTGGCGTTCTTTCCGTGAGCCGGGTACGAGATCGAATGGAGAGCGTCCCGCCGGACATCTTGAAGCAGCGCATCCTGGCGGATGAGCGATATGTGGGGACACTGGTTTCCCAGGACGGTCGCGTCGGCGTCATCCTGGTTCGATTCGAAACCGCTCAGGCGGGGACAAGACTGATACCAGGGATTGAGCGAATCCTGACGGCTGAAGGAGTCACCTACCATCTGGGCGGCTATATTTTTGCGCAGCATGAAATGGACCGATTGACGTTCCGGGACTATTTTCTTTTTGGAACGATCTGTCTGGTGATGTTGACCCTGATTTTCGTCTGGCTGTTTCGGGATTCCTTCCTGACGTTTCTCTTCATCGGGGATTGCGTGATAACCGTCGGGGTCGTACTGGGATGCATGGGACATCTGGGCGTGCCGATTCATTTAATGACCGGCATTCTTCCCCCGCTCCTGATGGCGATGGCGATCGCCGACGATTTACATCTGATTGAACGGTATCTGAAATGCGCGGGTGAGGCTGCCGGCCGCGCCGGCGCGGATCAGCGATTGACCGTCATTGCGCGCGCGTCGTCGGAAGTGGCCATTCCGAGCCTGTTATCCGGGTTGACGACATTCGCGGGATTCTTCAGTTTAAGCGGCGGAGCCATTCCCGCGATCGGGCATTTTGGATTCTGGTCAGGGATTGGAATTTTGTTTACCTACTTTTTTTCATTCCTGACCATCCCGATTTTTCTGACGTGGTTTCCCGCGCCGAAGGCCGAAAGCGTTCCGATTCGGATTCAGAGAGACGTGTTCAGGAATCATCTGTGGCGCTTCTCTTTCAAACACAAAAATCGTCTGATCCTCGCCTTTGTCCTCCTTGGCCTGATCGCGCTGCTGGGGATACCCCGGATTGTTGTTGACACGCAGTTGACGAATTTTTTTAAAGCCGAAAGCCGGTTTATGCGCTCGATGGACTTTATTGAGCGGCGATTCGGCAATACGGGGCCGGTCGAAATTGTCCTGACGGCATCCCAAGTTGACGGGTTGAAGCGGGTGGATGTCCTGCGGAAGACGGATCTTCTGATTGAGCGCCTGAAACAACTGCCGAATGTCGAAACCGTCCTGTCTCTGAATCCCGTCATCAAGACGATTCACCGATCGCTGCATGAGGAACATCCTGACGCGTATCGTCTTCCGGATCGCCCGGAATTGTTGGAGCAGGAGCTATTGCTGCTCAGTCTGTCCTCCGCGGGAGAGGACACGCTCCATCGATATGTGAATCCGTCCTGGACCTGGCTGCGAATTCAGGTACGGCTGCCCAGGATGGGCAACAATGAGGCGCTTGCGCTGTTCGATCAGATGGAGATGGCCGTCCGGGATGTCTTCGGACCCCGGCAGGCATTTTTTCTGACGGGGGTCGTGGAGGCCTATTCCCGCCTGGATCAATTCATTTTGGAGAGTCAACTCAAGAGCCTGGCCATCACGCTGGCCGTCATTTCTTTGGTTTTCTGGCTTCAAGTCGGGCGTCTGGTCTGGGCGCTTCTGGCGCTCCTGCCGAACATTTTTCCCATCGTTTTAATGTTTGCCAGCATGGGATGGTGCGGGATCACCCTGAATGTGGCGACGGTGACTGTCGCCGCGATTACTCTGGGTCTGGCGGATGACGATACAATTTATTTTTTCTACAGCTATTTGCGAAGACGCAAATCCGGAATGACGGCGGAAGAAGCCCTGCCGGGTACGATGGATGAGTGCGGCATGGCGATCTGGCTGTCGACGGTCCTCAATGTTGTTGGATTTTCAATATTTGTCTTCTCGAGTTTCAGGCCGACGGTATATTTTGGCGCATTGACGAGCGAGGTGTGGGTGACGGCGATTCTGGCTGAGTTTTTTCTTCTGCCGGCTCTTTTGTTGAAGCTGGATCGGAAATTATTTTTGCCGTCGCGCGAATCTTGGCCAGGCCCGGGCGTTTGAGGGGACTTTTTCGGAACTCCATCTGAAATCGGCCGGGTTCCATCTCCACAAGGTCGGTGATCCGCAGAGCGTTGTAATTCGGCCGGGTCAGAAACGAGGCTGTCAGCAGGTCCGGCTCCGCCGGGTGGGGCGGCTCTTGCTGATTCCAAGGGCAAACTTCCTGGCAGATGTCGCATCCGAACAGGTTGGGCGGCAGTTTTTGAGCGATGGTGTGAGGGATCTTCTTTTTGGACTCGATGGTGTGATACGAAATGCATCGGGAGGAATCCAAAACATAAGGAGCCACAAATGCGCCGGTCGGGCATGCGTCCAGACAACGGGTACAGGATCCGCACCGTTCAGCGGCAGGGTCATCCGGGGGGATCGTCAAGTCAGTGATGATTTGGCCGAGCAGAAGATAGGATCCGAGCCGTTCGTTGAGGATAAGGGTGTTTTTGCCCATCCAGCCGATTCCCGCCGCCCTCGCGTAGGCCTTTTCCAGAACAGGCCCTGTATCGATGTATCTCCAGGTTCGGGGATTTCTACCGATCCGTTCCACAGATATCTCGTGTACATAAGATTCGAGATCCCGGAGCGGCCGATCGAGGACGAGGTGATAATCATCTCCCTGGGCGTAACGGGCGATATGGGGAGCCAGGCCGTCCCCGGGCCGATCCTGTGGATACCGAAAGGCCACGCAGATGAGAGATTCGGCCCATGGAAATCGATTCCGGAGATTTTTTCGATCGGCGGAATTTCGATGTAGGTAGGCCATGTCCGCGGCATATCCCATCGCCAGCCATTCATCCAGGAATGAGGATTTCTCCGGCGGCTCGGCCGGCGCAAATCCGATCAGGTGAAATCCCAACTGCAACGCTTTCTGTTTAATGAGCAGGGAAGTCTCTTTAAGGCTGATCATGAGATAAGATGATGGTCCCGAGTAAAAGTCAGGAAAGAAGGGATCGGACAGTTTTCAGGCGTTCCTGAAAACATTCGTCCGACAAGACGGGACAGGCATTAGCCGTCGGGATGTTTTCATCCAGATGAACCCAGGATACACAGCCGCCATATTTGGTTTTAACCGGAATCTCCACGGGATCGGCAAGTCGATAGACACGGACGACCAGCGCCGTCAGAGAATCTCCGGGTCGAAACTCATATCGTTTGTTCATTTCATCAACGGTGTAGACATATTCGTCGGCCAGGGCCGCCATTTTGTACGGGGAATGAATCTCGAAAGATTGGATCATCCGGCCTAAAGATCGAATCCGGACTTTACTCTCCCCGGCCGCCGCTATGGCATCGCGCGCCTCCTGCAGCAGATGCCGATGGGCGGGTTTGAGTTTGTCCCCGGTCTGATGAAATCCGGTGGGATAAAAAAAGAACGTATCGTTATCCGCGGAAAATCCCTCCTCCCGAACACCCCCTTTTCGGAGCACGAGAATCTGGATGCCGGATTCCAGCGCCATGACAACCGCCGCCCATTCCTTGAGCGCGGTCCCCCGTTCAACGGTGACGGCGGGCACAGATCACCAGAGGTAGCTGCCGGGAAATTTCTTGCTCAATAAATAATCGATCCCCATAAACCGTCCCGCCGCGGTACAGAGGAGGGCGAACTGAATCAGGATGAAGAAGGCGTTGTTGTCGAACGTGGTAAAGGTGCCGCCGGTGACAATGAGAAAGTTGATGTTCATGATGATACCGAAGACGCAGGCCAGCCGGGTCGCAGTTCCGGACAGGAGCGCTGATCCGACGGCTATTTCTCCGAGGACAACCATCCAGGACAGGGCATGTGAATACGGCATAAAATACGTGTGGATGAGCGCCGCGGTGATCGATCCGGATGGAACATCGGCCAGACATTTTTTCAGGAAGTTGAGCAGGGCCAGACCGTCAGTAAATGGAGGGTCGGCAGACCATTTTTGCCATCCGGCCGATAAAAACAGATATCCCACGTATATCCGCAGGAGGAAAAGGGAAATCCGTTCCGCTTTCATGAATCGAATCTAGGGACAAAAATAAAGGCGGTCGATGTCCCGGGCGATTGGACGGTTCAAGTTTCCAGGAGCCGTACGGCGTTTTGCCGGTTGATGTTTCCCTGGGCGACGCCGAACAGGCCGGCGCGTTCCCGGATCTGCGCCGTTGTCAGGCCGGTGACCTCGAGCGCGATGTCCGCGTCGGTGATGCGCGAGGCGGCCGCCGCGGCGTTTTCCCGCGCTGCGCCGGTGAAATCGAAAATGGACACGAGCCGATTCATCGTCGCGCCGATGTTCGCCCTCTCGGTGGCGATCGTGTTGACGGCCCCCTGAGCGGCTGAAATGGCCGACTGCGCTCCCTGCTGGGTCGTGACATCAACTCCAGCCAGGCCCAGCGCCGAGGAATTGGCCGCGGATACGGACAAATGCAGTGTATTTCCCGGATTGGGTCCGATCACAGACGTCGTGGACAAAGAACCATCCAGGATCGGCTGGCCGTTAAATTGAGCGGATGACGACTGCCGATCAATTTCCTGAACCAGTTGGTCGATTTCCGTCTGAATCACCTGGCGATCCTCCGTGGAAAGCGTGCCATTGGAGGCCTGAATGGCGAGTTCGTTCATCCGCTGGGACATGTCCTGGATTTCTCCCAACCCGGCTTCTGCCGTCTGGGCCAGGGACATGAAATCCTGGATATTCCGGGAAGCCGCATCTAGGCCTCGTGTCTGAGAGGTGAATACCTCACCGACCGCCAATCCCGCGGCATCGTCGGAAGCTTGATTCAGCCTCAATCCGGAGGCGATGCGGGTCAATCGTTTTCCGATTTCAGAATGATTGATTTGTGTGTGTCGTAGCGCGAACTGGATGTGACTGTCGTCCTGGACTGTAAGCGGCATTAGGGTTCCCTCCCCTATCATGATGTCTCCCCAGCTCCTTTGGGGTTCCGGTTGCCATTAAGCAGGGCACCGACTACCAGAAGGTATCGAATACGCCGGGGGCTGTCAAGTTTTGGGCTGCGAATAGGCGATGTCAACCTCGACCGACTCTGATACTCTATTCGTCCGATCGATCGAATTCCTTTAATCCCATGAGCGCGAAAAATACGGGCGAAAAATAGTCTAGGCGATGATGTCGAAATTGAGATAATTTAATCCCGTGGAAAGTCCAGGGACGCTTTATTTGATACCAACGCCCATCGGTTCCAGCGCGGGCCGCTTGTCGACGCTCCCGGCCTCGGTTCGGGATCTGGCGGCGAGTCTGGATGGCGTGATAGCGGAGAGCCGCGTCTCCGGCCAGCGATTTTTGAGGGAAGTCCGGAAGGAAAAATTACATCGGGAGATCCCCATCCGTTTGCTCAACGAACACACGCGCCCCGGCGAACTGGATGCGTTGATCGATCCGGTTTGTCAGGGCGGGAAATGGGGATTGATGTCCGACGCGGGATGCCCCGCGGTGGCCGATCCTGGGGCGGCTCTCGTTCGGCTGGCGCATCAACGGGGAATTCGAGTGTCACCTCAAGTCGGCCCATCGTCTGTGCTTCTTGCATTGATGGCCTCCGGATTAAACGGCCAGTCGTTCATTTTTCACGGGTACCTGCCAAGAGACGCGGCCCGAAGGCGGGAGCATCTTCGCCGGATGGAGTCGGAGGGCCGCCGCCTGGGACAGACTCAAATCTGGATGGAGACCCCGTATCGGAACGCGGCCATGTTCGAGGATGCGCTGACCGTTTTAAACCCCGCGACCGTTCTTTGTGTGGCGATGGATCTGACCGACCCGACGGAGGAAATCGGGTCGCGCGCCATATCGGAGTGGCGGAAGCGGGAAGGCATTCAGACCTTCGGCCGTCGACCCGCGATTTTTTTGATCGGCGCCGGCGCGGTCCGCGGCCGCCCATGAGGACATCCATCGACTATTACGCCAATCCGTCGGTGAGGGAACGGATCGCGGAGTATTGCGGCGGTACCGGCGCGGAGCCGTTATCCTTTACCGCGGAATATCTGGTGGGATACGGCGCCTATTTGAAGGCGTCGCAACGAAAGGAGTTTATCTCCTCGGATGTATCCGGGTTTCACTGGATTTTGGACAACGGCCTGGACATTTTCCGGTCGCTTTGGGACAAGGAATCCACCTTGGGAGTGCTGGACGTCGAGTATTACAATCTCGATTATCCGGGAGAAATCTATTATGACCCCGCCGGCTGCTTCACGAAACTTGAACCCCTTTACGGGGCCATTCAGTCGAAATTTGATGAGTGGAGGATCCCTCATCTCACATTGATGACGGGTCAGGGGTATCACTTTGCGTGGAAGGTTCCGGCGGACAGTCCGGCCGACCGGCAGCTGGAGCGGATCGGTCATATCTCGGACAGCCTCGCCGACATCTACAGCACGATCACGACGCACCGGCATCGCCGTGTCTCCTTCCAGCATGGTCAGGCCTTCGACGGACTGGGTCGGGTGATGGAGTTCATGTGTCATGAAATCATCCGTGCCGCCTCCGAGGCCAGCCGGATACCCCTGGTCTTTTCGGACGTTGTGGTGGGCGGCGGCCGGGGCAGGTTTGCGGAAGCGATTTCGCTAGATTTGTCCGCGTTTGGCGATCCGATCACGATGAGGGACATCCGGTGTCCGTTCTCAACCCATCAAAAGCATAAAGTTCAAATCTACAAGGTCGGCAGAAGAATCGCGCGGGAAATTCCGATTCAGCTGACCCTCCCCCGCCGGGGAGATGTGCCATTGAAAGATCTGCTGAACAGCCGGCGGCGCTATGCGGCGGCCGCCGAACTGGCGTCTACGGGGAACTGCCTGCTGCCGCCCGCGGCGGAATCCTTTGGAGAGTTGATCCAAAAGTATGCGGCCAGTCCGCTGGCGGCGTTTCACAAGGAATACGATTCAGCGGATCATGATCCTCCGGATGACTGGCCGTCGACGTATGACGCGTTTGATCTTTCAAGCGTCCCGCCCTGTATTGCCGCGCCGCTTTTACATCCCAATCCGAATGTTCTCCAGCCGACGCACCTCCAAAATATCGCCCGGTATCTGTACTTGACCGGCTGGCATCCGAAACATATCGGCGGCCTGATCCGATCCAAATACGAACACGACCATGGCTGGATTGAGGACTGGACGCATCTGGATGCGTCGACCCGCGCCGATTTTTGGATCCGGCTCTACTCTGGCGCGGTGGCCACAGGCTTGGATCGGATGATCGACTTTAATTGCGTGTCCATGCAGGAGCGGCATCTCTGTCCGAGACCCTGGTGCGGTCACAACCTCGCGGCCGTCAGATCTGTGACATCCTGAGCGGGCCTCGTTGCGGCATCGGCTATGCGCCGGATCCAGGCAGACGAGGTCCAGAGCAGCAGGCCGGCGATGCGGGGCGATCGCAGCCCCTTTGCGGCGAATTGGAGTAGAATGCGATTAGGGTGATGGGGATCGCTCTGTAGGCTTTGCGAGTAAATGGCTCCGGCAGCGCCGGGATTATCCGCGGATTTCTGCAGGGATTCTTCGAGGAATCGGGCCTGCCGGAGCGATCGGGCGATTCCGTCACCGAAGGCGGTTTCCCGCATGCCGGCGGCATCGCCGACAGAAAAAACTCGATCAGGTGTCGATCGGCAATTCACGGGGTCTGCGAGCACGGGAACCTGGTAGAGGGCCGCTTTGACGTTCCGGGGGATCAGCCCCTCCCATGCTGGAATTTCACCAACGAGCCTCGAACCAAATCCTTCTCGCTGCGGGGCAAGCCGCGAATAAGCCTGAGTGCTGACCAGGCCGGCAAGGTTTGACGTGGAATTCCCCAAATCACATATTCCCGCATATCCGCCACTCAATGCCGCCAGAGCGACCTTTCCCGGGAAGGGCGTTGGACAGCGGAGGGAAAAGCCGTAGAAAAAGACTTTCGCCCGTCGGGCGAAGGCGCGTGTGATGGCCGATTTCGCGGCCGATCCGGCCGCCAGAATGAGTTTATCCGATTCGACAGCATCGGATCGAATTCGAACCCGGATTTTGGCGGCTGATGGATCCAACCGCGCTCGGGATCCGGTCCAGATTTCAGCAGACGTTTTCGAGACTTCCTGAAGAAGCCTCTCAGACAGCCGTTCGCGTTCAATGGCGCCCGCCGGATGCGCCAGCCGGAATTCGCGGCTGATTTTTCCGGCCGAGATTCTTACCGCCCGGATCGGTCGGATACGGATCGGCTGATCCAGTAGGAGCGTCAATTCCCGAATGGCGGTAGGATGCAGGAATTCGCCGCAGCACTTTTTTTGGGGCAATGTTTTCTGTTCGACCAGCAGTACCCGTTCGCCCCTCCGGGACAGCCGGATCGCGGCGGCCAATCCGGCGGGGCCGCCGCCGATAATGACACTGTCGTATCGCATCCCTGGTGTTTTACACCTCCAGATGGGAAATATCCAGACTCGCTCCGCCCGTCGATACAGTTTCCGGGACATTCTATCGATAAGTAAATGGAACGACTTCGTTCTGAGCAGAATCGTCAAAGTCACCAAGGAGGATGAGTATGTCATCGAAGACATCATCGTTTTTTGCTGAGGCGGTTGGCACATTTGCGCTTGTATTTATCGGCGCCGGCGCCGTGACGGTGCAGGGTTGGAGTCAGGGGGCAGTTTCCCTGGTCGGGATCGCGCTGGCTCATGGACTGGTTTTGGCGGGCATGATCTATGCGTTCGGACATCTATCGGGGACCCACGTCAATCCGGCCGTTACGGTCAGCATGGTTGTGGCAAAAAAAATTGGCCTTGGCCAGGGATTTCTTTACATCATAGCCCAGCTCATCGGCGCGGTCATCGCCGGGTCCGCCCTGCGGGCTATTTTTCCGGACATGCCCAACGCGCTGGGATCGACGGATCTTGGGGAGGGAGTGACGTATTCGAGAGGTGTCGCGATTGAAGCCATCCTCACGTTTCTGCTGGTGACTTCCATTTTTGGCGCAGCGGTCGACGACCGCGCGCCCAAGGGATTTGCCGGCCTCGCGATCGGATTCACTCTGGCGTCCTGCATCCTGATGGGCGGCCCCCTGACGGGCGCTTCACTGAATCCGGCGCGTTCATTCGGACCGGCCCTTGCCTCCGGTTATTGGGGGAATCACTGCCTGTACTGGATCGGCCCAATCGCCGGCGGTGTATTCGCGGCGGTTTTAAACCGGGCCGTATTAGCGAAGAGCGAACAGCCATGCGTTTGATCGGAGGAATAGTCCGGATATAGGGCATTCGATCATGCTGGACCTTCCGCCGCGCGGCCGATATGCATTGAAAGCGTCGCGCGCGATTGATGTGCGCGCCGGCCGAATGATCGAGCCTGTTGTGATACTCGTGGATGATGACCGGATCGAGGGGATCGGCCCTCGATTGAAGATCCCGGATCGAGCGCGTTCGGTCGACCTGGGTTCCCTGACATTGCTTCCGGGTCTGCATGACAATCACTGCCATCTGATGCTTGATCCCAAGAATTTCGACACTCTGTTGTATAAGAGATCATCGGCTGGAAAAGTTCTGGACGCCCTGGTGAACGCCCAGCGCGCCCTGGCAGCGGGGTTTACCACCGTTCGGGATCCGGGGGATTGCGACTGGCAGTATGGACTCGTGGATTTGAAGAGGGCGGTCGATCGGGGTCAGTTTCCGGGGCCGAGGATCATCGTTGCGCCGCATTTTATTTCGCCGACGGGTGGCCACGGAGACGCGAATGATTTTGCGTGCGATCTGCACCAGCGCGGGATCGGGCGGATCGTGGACGGCTCTCCGGCGATCCGACAGGCGGTGCGGGAGGAGATCAAATACGGCGCGGACTGGGTGAAGATTTTTGTGAGCGGCGGCGTTCTATCGAAAGGCGACAATCCCGCGCATTCGACCTATACACGGGACGAAGTCCATTCCGCGGCGGAAGAGGCCCATCGACTCGGGAAAAAAATAACGGCCCATGCCCACGGCGCCCAGGCAATCCGTTTTTGTGTGGATGCCGGCTTCGACAGCGTGGAGCATTGCACGATGGTGGATGACGCGACGATCGCGCTCATGAAAAAGCGAGGCACCTATTGCGTGCCGACGTTGCATGTCCTCGACTTTCTGGTTTCCGATCGGAATGGGCTGGATCTGACGCCGGATATTGTGGCCAAAGCAAAGGAGATGAGGCGGGTTCAGCGGGTCCGATTCCGAAAGATAGCCCGCGCGGGTGTGCGGGTGGCTTATGGAACGGACATTGGCGTATTCCCGCATGGAGAAAACTGGAGAGACTTCCCCCTCCTGGTTGAGTGCGGCATGCGTCCACTGGAAGCGATCCGGAGCGCCACGATCAATTCCGCCCGAATGAACGGAATCGATCAGGAAGTTGGAACATTGGAATCCGGAAAACTGGCGGACATCATCGGGGTTGAAGGTAATCCTTTAACGGACATTGTCAGTCTCTCCGCCGTTTCGTTTGTGATGCGCGCCGGCCGGATATTTGTCACGCCAATCAAACGATAAGGTTTTCTTTTTACCCCATGGCGTCCGATAATTCTGACAAAGTTTTGGCAAAGTGGAATCCACTGTCACGGATCCGTTTTGCCTTTTTGTATTTCGCCGTTCTTGCTACTATACTCGTGTAACCATGCCGGGGTGGCGGAATCGGCAGACGCTCAGGACTTGATTGAAAATTGAGTGCCTATCGGGAAACCGATGGTGCAGAACCGCTCAAACTCGGGGAACCCTCAGCGCGTCACGGCGGTGGCAATCCCGAGCCAAGCCCTCCAATATAATAGGGAGGGAA
>CAZHRJ010000017.1:21730-32890 GCA_964534765.1 uncultured bacterium | reverse complement strand
CTCTCCCTCGGAGAAGTGCAAAAAATACCTGTTTTCAGGTATTATTCAGGTATAGCTCACTGGCTTGGGAAGCCAGAGCTCTACCATTGAGCTACACCCGCACGGATGCGGCCGTCCCGGCCGATGACAGCGAGGTCATGGTTCGGCCGGGACACCCGCGGACAGGGATGTCTGCGTACTCGGGTTCGGGATTTCGCCGAAGGCGCCGAAATCGAGTGCGCATGGACACTCAAACACCCCGCTGAGTCAGCGGGGCTATATGCTTTTCGATGATCTCGGAAACGTCGGACATCTGCACCCCCTTGTACCACGTCCCACCAGGCCCGCTGTCCGGACCGACGACGGCCACGTTCGGGCCCACCTCGCACAAACCCAGACAACCGCTTCGCGCGACACGAATCCGACCCTTCAACCCATTTTTCTTCACGTAGTCCTTCAGCGCTTCCACGATCTCCTTGCTCCCCCGCTTGGCACAGCACGACCCCTCCTCACGGAAATTCACGCAGACACTGATCAGCTTTTCGTATGGGGTATGCGATTCCATTTCCCTCAAACTACGTGGGGATTAAAAATGTGTCAAGGACTCAGGCAACGTTCAAATGGGGAAGAACGCCTCCCGGGGGATTCTCGTATAACATCATGCCGGCCCGGGTCGACACATCCCGCCAGCGGGGCAACGGGATCGGCTTGAATCTGGAAACCACTTCGACTGCCTCCCAGACTTCATCCACACTGATTTCGTCCAGCCGATCCCTCTGGATCACGGCGTTCCGGCCATCCAATGGATAACTCTCCGCGCTGCAGGTCGGACCAAACAAGGCCACGGACGGAACGCCTAACGCCGACGCCAGATGCATGGGTCCCGAATCCGCGCCCACAAACAAATCACAGCCTCTCAAAAGCGCCGCGGACTCCTGAAACGACAATCCGCAGCCGTCCACCCACGGAAACTCCATCCGGCGCAGGATCCCTCCCCAGTTCCGGTCACGCTCAATGATGGTTCCCAGCAAAACCGGCGTACACTGGCGCTCCCGATGCATCCGCCACATGAGATCCAACCATCGATCCGCGGGCCAGCATTTGTCCAGCCAGCCGGCGCCAACATGAACCGCAACCCGGCGACCGGTCGGGGCATCCACATGCGGGCGCGGACCCGGCAGGCGCTCCTGCCAGGATTCGTCTGGAAGTGCGGCAGCTGCGTCCAGAGTAAAGGAAAGATGAACATCGTCCGTCGGCAAAGCCAACATGCGGTGATACCGAATCGCCAGATGCTCCGTAGACCGACGGCGGCGGTCGGGGCTGGACAGATCCTGATGCAATAATCGAGCCTCCGCGCCAAAGACATCCCGGTGGCCGGTTGGATGCATCGCCATTCCCAGGACGCGGCGGGCCGCGGACAGGACAGACACATAAACCGATACGGGACTGAAATGGAAATTCACGGCCAGTTCGTACTCACTGCGCTGAATCTCCTCCATTGGAAGATACGCCGACTCGTACACCGCCTTCACCGCTTCCCCCTCTGTCCGCGATTCCTGCAGTCCCCTCTTGAGATCCAGGTTCGGAAACACATGCCGGCGGGACAATCCGGCAATCCCGGCCAGGACCTCCCGATAATCGGAAAACACTACCATCCCAATCTCGACCTTCGGATGGATTCGCCTCAGCGTTGAAACAACCGAACCGGCGCGCAGAACATCCCCGATCGCGGATAATTGGATGATCAACACCCGCTCGCTCCCGGAGAGAAAATCCTGAGAGTTACTCATAGTTTTTCTCCCGGCGACAGTACAAATGCCGACATTCCTCCGCCATCAGGAAATAAAATTCCGCCGCGGTCAGTGGCCGCGGATTTTTCCGGACCGCGAGACGAAAGTCATCAAGAGTCTGATGCTCGGCCTGAATTTTCCTGAGCGCCGACGTCACAATCCGCTCAAATTCTGAAAATGACAGAACCGTCATACTTGACTTATCGGCAGATCAGTCCAAGCGGGCTAATGCCGCAAATCCAAAGATTATTGACTTACGATCCGGCAAACCGTGAAATAGGCGTTTTGATAAACTATGGGAAATTGAATCTTCGGATGGCGCTCGTTCTGATAGAGCACATACTCAAGCCGGGGATGGGCGGCTCTGATTGAACGAAAAACGGCCGCATCCAGCATTGAGAATTTCTCCGATAAATGGAGCGGCCGGCGCGAGGGCGCCACCTGTTTCAGTTCCTCCAAGGTGAACCCCAGCGCGTTAAACCGGCCGACCACGCTGTCGTAAAAGATGGGATTCTGCCAGGGAAAAATGATGTCCACCCACGTCAAAAATGACTCCCGGCGCGCAAAATCCCGAAATCCTCCCAACTGCGGATCCACCGCGAACATGGCCTCCGGCGGTGTGCTCGCATGGGCCCATACCTGCGCGTCGTAGTACGCCATGAACTGCGGATTGTTCCGCATCCGTATCTGCCACAGATCAACACCCTTGGCGGCGCAGAATAGCCCGACTAGAATCGCCGCCGTCACCGACGCGGTCGCGGCGGTCGGCCGGCGGCGGGCGACCAGCCAGGCCGCGCCAACGCCGGCGGCCAGAACCCCGATCTTCCAGTAGGACAAATGCGCCCATGAACCTGCGTACACGTATTGAATGATCCGATGAATCGACACCCCGCCTGTCATCGAATGTGGGATTATATAGACCGCCATGGGTAAAGCCATACTCGAACCGTAGAGGATCGGCCGAAGCTGGACCAGACTGGAAGCTGAAAACCGGGACCGCAGAATTGACTGGTCCAGGAACAACAAAATACCTGGAATGAATGCAATCCCTTCCGTCGAAAAAAACATCGATACCATCAGCCACATCGCCGCCACCTTCGGCCAAGGACTTTCTTCATCGACCCACACGCGGTAGAGCGCTGTAAAAAAGGGAATGACACACAATAGGGTCACATGGGTGAGTATCCGAAGCGGGGAAAGTTTGATCACGGAGTATGCCGGCACCCATTCCGTGAATATCCAACAGAGGACGCTGAAGACCAGATAGAGCGACAACAGCGGCACAAACATCCGGCGAGCGACCGGGGTCAGGAATCGGATGCCGATCACGCTCAGTCCTAAAAAAAGGCCAAATGTCACATGTCGAACCGGATGCCACTCCGACGGGAACAGATGATAGTGCCACTTGAGTCGCAATACTTCGTATAACTTCACCAGATGGTCCCCGGTCAGTCCCTCCCAGTTGAAATAGGTCACCCGCGGCAACACAAACACCAGATACGGAAGCACTCCAATCCCAAAACACGCCAGCGACAAAACCAGACGGCGCTGTCGCCCCGGCTCCGACCGCTCTGTCCACAGGTAGGCCGTCAGCAACGGGCCGGCGGACAGAATCGCATGCGCGGGATGGATGCACGTCGTCACGCCGAGCAGAAGGGCCGATAGATAAAATCGCCGCGCCAGAAACGCGGCCAGTACCGCACACGTCATGGCCACGCCGTAGTAGCTCGCCGCCAGCTGGGCCGGCGCGGCCCAGAAGGACGGCGAAACATACCCAATGTCGGAAAACAGATAAAAGGCCGCGGCAAGAATCGACAGGACCCGCGATGGAGGGCAAAGTGATCTCGCCATAGACAGCATGCCCATTCCGGCGAGAACGATCAACAGCCATCCCATGGTCTCAAGCAAAACCCGGATGTCCGGATGAAGCGTTCGGTATATCCAGGATGGAACAATCGCGTAAAAACTTGGAAATCGCAGGCCTCGAAAATACGCGTCGATGAAGTCCTGCGGAATCAACTCGCCGGCATCGACGTATATTTTCGTCAGGATTTCCGAGGTGATGGTGTGAAAATGAAAATAATTTCCGCTCGTCACAAGGTAAAAGACGGTGGCAATGAGAAGTACGGCAACTACTGGCGGGGCTTGATTTCCCCCCGGCTCATCCGGACGGTCGATCATCGGATTGTCTGCGGCTTAAACACGTCCCCCTCCTCGAATCACTTCTCCGATTTTTCCTCAAACTCGCATCGAAGGGTCGTTGGACTGTCGATCTCCTCAAAAAGGGTGTCGAATCGATCGGACAATTCGGCATGGAGGGACGCCAGCCTCGGCTCGCACGTCTTGCTGGTGAATCCGCCCATCTCATATCGAACATGCTGGATTTCGAGATCCTCCTGCCACATGGCGGCCAGACGGCGATTCACCAGCCAGGCAAACAACCGGGGCACATGCGCCATCCAACCCGACAACTGGAAAAGAAAAAGATTATGCGTCAACACCTCTTCGCCCTTCTTCTCTATGTAGTACTTCAAATAAACTTTGTCTCCGCTTGCCAAATCCTGATAAACCTGCCGCGCCGAGTGGTTGTCCCGGTCCATCCGCCGGACCGCGATGAACCGCCGGATAAAGGGCAGGGGCGGAAGGACGCAGGACGTGTAGTAGAAAATCTGCACGGTCTGATCGTCATACAAAACTTCAAACTGTTTGAAATGCTTCCGGTGTAACGGCAGAAAATGGGTGTAGTCCTGAACATTGTCCCACACGATGTCGAACGAACTATGAACGCGCGTCGTTCGAATGACCGCGACTTTGACTGTCCTCAATCTCCATCACCTTCAGTCCCTTGGCTACTATGAATTTCCCGTCCGAGAGACGATATTTGCACGCATGCCAGCGACACACCAGATGGCCCGACTCGATTCGGGAACGCCACAGCGGCGCGCCCTGGTGCGGACAGTGCTTCGGCACCGTAATCGACCCCGCCGGCCCGCAGACGGCCAGCCGATCCCCGGCCGGCACGATCGGCTCAAATGTGCGGTGTTTGATGGCAAAATTGACTCGATTCATCAGTCTCTGTGCCCACCCGGCGACCGGGATCCCCTCACTCATCCCTTTTTCTCCAGAACCCAGGCCACATACCGGTAAGGCTGCAAAAATACAGGCAACTTGAACCACGGATACTTCAAAAAACTGACCAGGGGATCAAAATAACTCAGAGTGAATCGCCGAAGCGACTGAAAATCCACTTTGTGGACTCGATAGAAATCCCCAGGTATGACCTGCTCCAGCGTTTTTCTCGAAAACATGCAGATCGGTACATAGGCCTTCCTTAATATCCCGTGATACCAGGCCCGCACGATCCACAACTGGATGACCTCCATGAACCGCGGCACCATCGTCTCCAGAATGATGATCCGGCCGGTCGGTTTGATCACCCGGTTGATCTCCCGCAACATTAATAACAATTTGTCATGCCGCCGGTCGCCCGCGGACAGTCCCAGATGATGGATCACATGCCGGGCGATGACGGTGTCCACACTCGCGGATTTGAACGGCAGCAAAAATGCGCTCCCCTGCAGTCGGTGGTCGAATCGCCGAACGGCCAGCATGTGGTAACTGTAGTCCAGCCCGATGAAACACCGAATCCGCTTCAGGTTCTCTTCCGAGAAAACCTCCACGGGCGCTTCGCCGCCGTTGCCGATGTCCAGACACACCCCTTGAATGGATTGATCGAAAATCTCGCCGTTCAGATATTCCTTTGTCTTTTGATTGAACACCTTGAACAGATCATGAAATTGCTCACTGCAGGCGTCAAAAATCGCGTCCTGTTGCTCTTTCATCGGTCCTCGTTTCTCCGTCCGGATGACAAAGTGACATAGGCAGGCAGGGAGGTCAAGCCCACCGCCGATACCAGGACACGTCTGATGCCAGATCCGACCGGTAGTAGTCCGGTACCTCGCCCAGGACGCCCCGCAGACGGTCGATCCGAAGCGGCGTTGAACTCGAGAGCTTGCGAACGTCCGACAGTTTGAAACTCGTCCCCAAACCGACGGCGGCCAATACGGAAAAAAAAGCGGCGGGAAGGTACGCAACCGCCAGCGGCAGATGCCGCGACGGCCGAACCCCAAGCAGAGCCGCGATGTCCTGGACCAGCTGGTTCATCGTCGGCAGGTTCGGATCAATGACGTTCAAGATTTCGCAACGATGAGAACGGCGCGCCTGCAACAGAAAAACATCGGCCAGAAGGGTCGTTGAGGACAAGGCCCGGACATTTTTTCCGTCTCCCAGAATCAGAAAATATCCCCTATCAATCAGTCCCATGATCTTCCGGATCACACCGTTGTCCCGGTCGCCATAGATGAGTCCCGGCCTCACAATCGATACCGCCGGGCCCCCGCTGCCCGCGCCGGATACCAGCATATGCTCGGCATCGACTTTGGTCCGGGAATAATCGTCCGCCGGACGTTGCGGCGCCGTCTCATCCAGCGGCATCGCGTACGTGTCCCCGTAGACGCCGATCGAACTCACATAGAGAAACCGGCGGATGCCCGCGCGGCGGGAAAGATCATATAGGGTCCGAACAGATTCAAAATTCACCTGGCGCAGCACCTGCGGATTGAACCGGCAGCTTGGCCGGTGGGGCATCTCTCCCGCCGTGTGAAACACGTTCTCACAACCCCGCATCGAGTCCTCTATCGACGCGCTCCAGCCCGGCCGCGTGAAATCGCAGGCGACCAGCCGGACAGATGGCGATTGAAACAGCGGATCTGTCGCCGCAGATGCCGGATTTCGGACCGCCAGGACCAGATCCCGGCCGGCATCGAGGAGCTTCTGAACCAGACGATGCCCCACACAACCGGTGGCGCCGGTCACAAAATCTGCCATCAGACGCTGCGTTCCCGCACGCTTAAAATTGGATTTGGTTCAGGCTTAGGCGGTGGTGAACTGCGGTTTGTATTGGTCCAGCGGCGTCTCCCGGTTCTCCCCGGGATAGGGTCCCTGCCGGAGCTCCCACGTCATGGTCGTGCCAACCTTGAGGTCCCGGTAATTGATCGGCACGTCAAAAAAGTCGGCCTTCCGGTTCTGCGTCCACTCTCGCGCAAAGGCCGACGCCTTGTGGGGCTTTAGCCGCAAAATCACATAGAGAAAAGCCTTGAAATTGTCCCGGAGATGCTCCCAACTCTGAATCTGCCGGATCTGCCGCTGAATCATCTTCCATCGCATGAAATACCGCCGGTGGGAATCCTGATGAAATTTGAATACCTGATCCGCCGTGATCGTCGGCAGCTTCAATAAAAAAGTCGTCATCTCAAAGTCCGACCACTCGTCAGTCACCAGCGAGTTGTTCTCCTTGGCCCAGCGATACAGCTGCGTGCCCGGATAGGGCGTGCAGACGTGAAAATTCGCCAGCTCGGTGTCCAGCTCCATCGAAAACCGGAAACTGTCCTCCAGCGTCTCATCCGTCTCGCCGACATTCCCGATGATGTACGATGCCCGAACGGCCAGCCCGCAGGACTGGGCGGTCCGGACGGTCTGCTTGATCTTGTCGAAGGCGATGGGCTTTCGCAGCAGCTCCAGAATCTGCATGTTGCCCGACTCCACGCCGATCAATACCTGGTGACAGCCCGCTTCCTTCATCGCGCGGCCGATGTCCTCGCTGAAACAGTCCGCCCGAATGTAGGCGGTCCATACCACACCCAGCCGCGCGTCTTTCATGAGCCGGCAAAACCTCATCACATTTTTTTTCATCACCGTGAACGTGTCGTCGAAAAATTCGACCTCCCGGATGCCGTAGGTGTCATGCAAAAACCGGATGTCCTCCACGACCCGGGCCGCATCGCGGGTGCGAAGCGTGGTATTGGCGGAATTACAGAAGGTGCACTTGCCGGGACAGCCACGGGTCATCATGTAGTTGATCGCCGGAAGTTTTTTGTAGGCGCTCACGGAAGGATAGTACAGATGCATCGGCACCAGATGATAGGCCGGTCGCGGATAGCGATCCAGATCCATGGTCAGCTCACTCGGCGCGTTGTTCACGATGCTGTTGACCGAATCCCGGTACGATACGCCCTTCACGGTCTTCGGATCGGACGATTCCACCAGATGTAAAAACGCCTCCTCTCCGTCGCCCCGGACCAGAAAATCAACCGCGCTGTTGGCCAGCGTCTCCTCCGGCACCGCCTCCGCATGCACGCCGCCCATCACCACTTTGCAGCTTGGACACTCCTCTTTCACGATACGCGCGATTTTGTGGGCCGAAACGGAAGTCGCCGTCAAAACGGTCAGACCAACCCATTTCGGTCTCACGCGGCGAAGCACCTCGCGCACATCGTCCACCAGAAGACGCTCCGCGTGGATATCCAATACCTCCACTCGATGGCCCTTGGATTCTAAATAGGCGCTGATGGATAAAAGCGACAGGGGAGGCATCGCGTGCTTCATCCCCGCGCGGATGTTCGAATGCATCTTCGCGACCCATGGCGGATTGATCATCAGCACATCACAGGGCTCGATTTCCTTTGAGGTTGGTCCTCTCTTCTTCACTGTCGATCGATAGATCACTTGGCTTCCCGCCTCCACAGTTTTGTAGCGTATGCCGCTCTCGCGCTCCCCGCTTCCCTGCCGACGCTGTTTTTACCCGCCGGACATTCGCTTTCCCTCGGAAAATCAGGTACTTATTATTTTCGCATAATTGGACCGATTGTCAAATTTTTTCAACATCAGGCTCCTTCGGCTAGTCCTTCGGCTAGTCCTTCGGCTAGTCCTTCGGCTAGAAAAAGTCGACGGTACATCCCCGATTGAAATAGGGCCGACGGATCGTACTTCTTCTTGATCTCCAAAAACTCCCTCCAGCGCGGATACATGCGCCTGAAATGGTCCACGGTCAGCTTGTCGTCCTTGGCCAGATAGGTCATTCCGCCGGCGCCGGCGACGATCGCGTTCATCTCGTAAAACAGCCGGTCAATCTCCGCCGGCGCGGCGGCGGATCCCGGCACGTCCACGCCGAACGAATAGCCGTCCAGCGCGTAGCTCAACAAAAAACCGTCCTTCCGGTGTCGCTTGATGGCGCACAGATACGACGGCATGCCACGGCGCTGCGCCAGATGTATCAACTCCCGGAACGCATCACGGCACGTCGCCACCGGAACCAGCGGCTCGAATTCGTGGTAACCGAGCGGCGCAAACAGGATCCTCCAGTTCGGTATCTTGTCCAGTAGAAATGTGAATTCAAAATAATTCTGGATGGCCGGACGGTTCCCAAACGATGTCATCCGGTCGGCATGATACTTGGCAATATTCACGAATCGCATCAGTCCGTGGCCAAAAAACGGCTTCATCATCGGCCATACCCACTGCCTCGGAAAACACCCGAAGAGAACCGGAGACGTGTAGGACAATGAACGGGTCGGATTGGGAAGGGTCCGGGGAGCATCCACAAAATTCGCGGCGTGAATGGTCCCGCGGCCGATGGACCGGCCCTTCGTGAAACAATCCACCCACGAGATGTGATAGTCGCTGGTTTCATGAAGCGGCTCCATCTGATCCATCATCACGTCCAGATTCGGCACGGTCCACTTGCGAACACCAAGATAGGGCGAGGGGATTTTCTTGCACTGAAGCTCAATTTCCAAAAAAACGCCCAATAGGCCCAGGCCGCCAATCGCGCTGTAAAATAACTCCGCGTTCTCCGTACGGCTGCACCGGTACTCCCGGCCGGGGGCGGTCAGAATTCGAAAGGATTTCACCCACTCGCCGATGTTGCCGTCGCGCGAGGCATTCTTGCCGTGCACGTTGTTCGATAGCGCGCCCGCCAGCGTCGGATGACGCGTGCCGGGAACGGCGGCTACCACCCAGTTGTCTTTCAGAACACACTCCAGCGCCTGCTCATATGTCACACCCGGCTCCACGCGCAAAATACCCGTCTCCGGATTCCAACTCAGGATCCGGGTGAGACGCGCCAGATCCAGAACCACGCCTTCCGGATTCAAAACCACATCGCCGTAACTGTACCCGCCACCGCGCGGCATCACCGACAGGCCACGCCGGGACGCTTCGGCCAGTACCTCCGGAATTTGATCGATCCGGCCCACGCGGGCCACATGGGATTTGACCCGGGCCGCCTGGGTCCAGGCGGTGGTCGTTTCGTAACTAAACACGGATCAGCCGAAGAAAATTCCCGCCCAGTATGCTCGCACGGGCCGGGTCGCTCACCGGCAGTCGATCCATCCAGCCTTTCACGGCGCCGTAATCATACGTCCCGTCCGGCTCCTCGAATCCGTAAGGGCTGTCCGTGCCATAGAGACATTTTTCCGGACCCAGAATCCGGACCACCCCGCGGACAAAGGATTCCGATAGGTGGGGACTCGATAGATCCACATACGCGTTCCGGCTCGACCGGACCAGCGGCCACAACGCCTGATAATGGGGGATGCCCGCATGGGCAAAAATAATGTTCAGACGCGGAAAGGTCTCGATCAACCATCGGTACTCCCCCTGAGATCCAAATCCCAGATGAATCAACATCGGCAAACCCAGTTCCTCCGACCGGCGGGCGATGGCGTCAAGCGACCGGACTGAGAAATGGTGCCAGTAGGGATGGGCTTTCACTCCGATCATACCGGGCACCGAGCGCCATTTTTCCAGATCATCCAGCGCGTTCGGCTGCTCCTTCGGATTGAGACAGATCCAACCCCAGAACCGATCAGGAAATCGCCGGACGGCCGCGGCGACGCTTTCGTTGTCCGGCATCATGGACTTGACGTATCCCTGCCAGTTCTTGGTAAACGGCCTCCACAAGGATCGGAGATTTCCGGTCTCGTCATAAAATGACCGGCTCACGGTCTCGGCCACCGGATTGAATAGCCGGGAGTTCATCAGAATCCGCTGCATCGACAACAAGACAAATGATTTCTGGGGCTCGATCGTCTCGGTCATCCGGGAAATCAACGCTACCCGCCCCACGCCATGCCGGTCCATCTTTCGGATCAATGCCTCCGGCGTCAACGCACGCGGGTCTAGATGCGCATGGCAGTCGATGATCATGTCAACTCGATTTTTGCTTCGGCAGGGGAAACGCGCCGGCGGTCAGCCGGGAAAAAAGCGCGTCCGGAATGAGACGCGTCAGCTCCAGAAGCAACCGGTTCATCCGCGGAATCGTCAGACTCCCCGCCCGGCGGTCCATCGCACGGACGATCTTTCGCACCGCTTCCGACTCCGTCAAAAACGTCCGGCGCGCGCCGGCACCCATGCCGGTGTCGGTCGCCCCAAGATGGATCGTCGTAAACGCCACGTTCTCCGGCGCACAGATCCCTCGAAACGCCTCAAAGGTCCTGGTCAGCGCCGCTTTGCTCGCGCAATAGGCGATGTTGCTCCCGATGCCGGTAATCGA
>CAZHRJ010000017.1:7848-21720 GCA_964534765.1 uncultured bacterium | reverse complement strand
GCCATCGGCCGTCGCCGCGATAGGCGGCCAGAGAGGAAATCGCGACAAATTGGCCACGACGATTCAAACGGAATTCCGGCAAAAAAATGTCCACCCAGATCATCGCCCCCAGAACATTCACACGCAGCACTTCCTCGTACGTGGCATAGGAAAATCCGGCCGTCTCTATTTCTGGATTGATCCCCGCGTTCAAAATCACAACGTCCGGCCCGTATCCGGCGGCGATGATCTCTCCCTTCACCCGTGACACGTCCGACGGTCGAGCGATGTCGCAGACCGAATGACGAAATCGATCGTCCGGCAATTCCGAGGCCAGCGATTCCATCAACAACTGACGGCGGGCTATCCCGAATACCCGGTCGCCGCGACTGACCAGCGCCCGCGTCAGCGCGCGGCCAATGCCGGATGAACAGCCTGTGAGAAAATAGGTGGTCACTCCGTCACGCCCCCTTTTCCGGCGCGGCATTCGACCTCGCGTCCAGATAGTACGTCACACCGAATATCTGCCGCAGCGTCTGAATCAAAAACGCAAACCGGCGGCCCTTCGGCGTCAAACGGTATTCACCGGATGAGTCCTGCGAAACGTAACAGTTCACCCGCATCGATTCAAGCCGGTAACGGAGCATGTCATCCAGGTTGTACAGATGTCGGAAATCCGACGCTAAAAGTCGGCCGGACGGGGAACGATCCAGCTCAACCAGAATGCGCAGCGTGAGCGGCCGGTCCACATAATAAAAAAATTGCATGCTCGTACAATAGAACAGAATGTGAACCAGAAGCCCATTGACAATTCCCAGCCACAGCGGCGAGCGAGACCAGTCCTCCGGCAGGATTGACAACGTCGGCGAGGTGGTCCAATACCATCCGATGTAGAATGGGACGCTGAGAACAAAAAGTCCCGTCGCGCTCAGAAAAATACTCTTTGGCCGGAAAATGTGTGTCACCAGTATCTGAACTACTATCCATATCATTACCACAACCAGACTGAGCACCATCCCCTTCGCCACTTAGCCGCCACCTTGCTCGCTGCCGGTCAGAAGCCATTTCAGATGGCGCGTCAGAACTCCCACAACACGGCCCTTGGGAAGCAATTGATAGCCGTCGGCGGACTGCGAAATATAACCCTCACGGACCAGATTCTCCAGCCGCCAGGAAACCACATAATCCACCGGATCGGCGCCGCCATAAAACGCCTTCAGGTCGGCCTGACTGAGCTTGCCGTGCCGCGACAACAAAATCATCAGATTCGATGAAAAACCGGTTAGAACGGTGGTGTAGATCGCGTCCCAGTATCCGTGGAAGAGCAGACCCAGTATCAAAAATCCGTTGATCCCGTCCAGGGCGCTTTGCGGCTCCAGCCAGCCCGACGGCAAACACCCAAGGTCCGCCGGGAGAAACCGATGGAGCCAGACATAGAGACCGGCGGCTAAAAGAAACGCAACCAGAAGGACTCTGTAATATTTCTGCCCGCGATAGAGCCGCAACAACCCCATCGATATCGCTATCAGAAATAGAAACGAAATCGCCGCTAACACGATCCCTTTCATGATTCCCGCACATCCGAAGAATTTGGGAATTGGTTATCGGTCGGAAAACTGCGAAAAAACAGGACCTTTACCGCAGAGGCGCAGAGCTGACTCAGAGCTGGCGCAGAGTTTTTAGAAAATTTTCTAGAGCCCATATCAAAAATAGCCACAAAGAGGCTAAACCTCACAAAAGTTGGGTTGTTTCACTTTTTTTTGCGCGTTCTGTGCCTTTTTGTGGCCAAAAATGATTTTTGAGATGGCTTCCAGTCAACCCCTTCCTCATCCTCTGCGTCAACTCTGCGTCATCTCCGCGCCTCTGCGTTGAATCTCCCTTCATTGACCTCATTTCAACAGTCGCTTACGTATAATAGCGCTCAGGCTTCAACAATTTGAACGCCACTTGCTGCATCCGCCGCAGAAGAATCTGAAGCAGTGTGTAGGAAACAGATATCATATTCCGGAGTCTTAACGCCTTGGACGCGCCCTCGGCACGGTCACTGTTGCCGACGGATACTTCGATGTAACTGATCCGCTCTTCCTGCAATAAACGGCACAACAGCTCCGCCTGATAGCCAAATCCCGCCGTCTCGGCGAACCACAGGCGGACGTTCTCGGTCCGGTGCAACACCGGCCCGTTGTAATATTTCAGCCGGTGGCCGCTGATCAAGTTGACCAGCGTGGTGAACGACCAGGAAAGTACCCTGCGGGCCGGCGTCCGGCTGTCCTGACCGGAAAAATAGGGAATGATCGCGTCCGCCTCGCCTGCATGGGAGACGATTCGGCGGATGGTGTCGGGCGGCTCGACAGCGTCGCCGTTGACCAGCATGAAATAGTCCCCCGTCGCGCGCTGGGCGGCGATGAAATAATTCCGGCCCAGACCACGGCAATATTTGTTCCGGATCAGATCGATCCGAACGCCCGAATGCCGACGCTGGGTCTCCTCGACTTCCGCCACCGATCCGTCCATCGAGGCGTCATCCACCACAAGAATCTGATAGGGCCGGCCGATCCCGGCCATGACTGAAATCACGTTCTCGATCGCCTGCCCGATGTTGCCGGACTCGTTCAGGCAGGGAATAAAAAAAGTAACGGCGCCGCCTTGAGGTTCCCTCATCGCCGGCCGGCTGGATGCAAAAGGGCGTATGAAAAAAGCGCGGTGACAGTGAGGATATCGACGATCCTCCCGTCAAAAACCATCCGCAAACTCTCATCCATGGGTATCCAACTCCGGTCGACGATCTCGGAACTCGGCGCTAAACTCGCCTCCTTTGCGGCCGTCGTGAAAAACAGGCGCGTCTCATTGCTCAAACAATCCACTCCCGGCTGATATCGAAATAATGGCTGCAGGCCTCCACAGACAAGCCCGGCTTCCTCCAACATCTCCCGGCGCGCGGCTTCCTCAAAAGTTTCTCCCGGTTCCACATTCCCGCCTGGAATTTCCCAACTGATATCATTCAGAATAAATCGATACTGCCGCACTAAAAACAGGCTCTCATCCCTCATAATCAATACCCCGACTCGCCGGCCATAATCGGATACATAATAGTTCTTGGAAAAAGCGGGAAATTTCGCCGACACGGAATAGAAACGAACGAATTGATTCTCGAAGAGTACCTGCTTCGCCGACAATTCGACCGGACGGGCGGATGGGAAGGAGAGTTTATCCATGAGGACGCATGTCTGGACGCATGTCTGGACGCATGTCCAGCATCCCGCGGCCGATCCGGCCTGTCTCCAGATCGTCCAACGCGCGGTTCACATCCTCCAGCGCATAGGTGTGGGTGATCAGCTTTTTCAGAGGAAGAACGCCGGAACGGAATCCCGCCGCATAGTCGGGCGCGTCACGGTCCGGCACTGACCCGCCACCCCAGCTTCCACGAATCTGCTTGCCACGGATCAGATCCATCGGGTCGATCGAAAACTTCTCCCCAAATGCCGGATTGCCGCCCATCACCGCCATGCCGCCCGACACCCGCACCGAATTGAACGCCGACTCCGCCGTCTGCTTCGTCCCGGCCGCCTCAATCGCGCTGTCCACGCCTTTGCCGCCCGTCATCGCGCGGATCGTCTCGGCGGCGTCGACCTGCTTTGCGTCAATCACATGCGTTGCGCCCAGCTGCATCGCCATCTCGAGCTTCGACGAAACTATGTCCACCGCTATCACCATCGACGCGCCCAGCGCTCGCGACATCATCACCGCGCATAGTCCCACTCCCCCGCATCCAAAAACCGCCACGCTCTTCCCCGGCGACGCGCCGGCCTCTTTGGCCATACCCGCGCCCGTGGGAACCGCGCAACCCAACAGCGCCGCCTCAAGCAGCGGCACACCGGCTGGCAAAGCCGCCAGGCGGTTTTCAGAAATAATCGCGTGACGCAAAAAAGTGCTGATCGCGCCGGAATTCACTTTGCCCGCCTGGCTCTCATACGACATCCCCGGCACGTCCCGACCGGAACCCTTGATCCAGGTCAAAATCACCGCTTCACCCGGCCGGACCTTGGTCACCTCCGGACCGATCGACAAAACCCTCCCGGAGCCCTCGTGACCCAGGGTGTGCGGAAGATGGGGATCTCGGCCGCGCCGGCCGCGGACCTCATGGAGCTGCGTGCCGCAGACACCGCTGTAGGCGATTTCGATGAGCGCCTGGCCGGGACCCGGATCAGGCGTGATGAGATCCTCAACCGTCAGCGGTGCGCCGAGCGTCCGAAGGACGGCGCCGACTGTCTTCAGCGAAGATTCTCCAGCTCGATGATGGTGTAGAAGGTGTCGACCGAGAGTTTGTCGTTCTGGAAGAGTTTGTCCCACTCCTCGGGCTTGAAAAATGTCTTGATGATCGGCGCCCAGGCCATCATGGACCGGTGCTGGAGGTCGTTGGTGTAGGCATCGACCTGGATGAACAGGGACCCGCCCTTCTTGCCGACACGGACCAGCTCCATCACGGTCTTGCGGACGTCCGACTCCGGCATGAAATGAAGAGAATTGATGCCGAGGATGAGATCATAGGTGTTGTCCCGGTAGGGAAGTGTCGTCGGATAGCCGACGTCGATCAAGGACTGCACGCCGGCGTCGGCGGTGTCCCTCGCGTACTGAGACACCTCAAACCCCCGCACGGTAATGCCCGGAATCTCATTCTTGAGATCCTTCATCAAAAACCCCTTCGCACAGCCCAAATCCAGAACGTGGGATGCCGCGGTCAGATGGTATCTTTCCCTCAATTTCTGGGCGATCGCCGCCCATCGGCCGTCATCCTTGTATCCGCCGTATCCACGGCTGCGCGGGCCGTCGAAATAGTCCTTCCCAAACGTCCCGTCCAGACTGCGTTCCGCGGCGACTTCCGGCGGAAGGGATTTTACCTGCACCGCCTGCACGCCGAGCAGGTTATAGATCATGATGAACGGCTATTTGACAAATTCGAGGAGCTCCGGAAACTCCTCAACCCGGCGCTGCCAGTAGGCGGAATCTTTCAGGATAACGTCAAATCGCGCCTGATACTCCTTGTGCTTCTCGTGCTCATGCAAATGCTTGTATCCGTACGCCAGGGCGGCGATCATCGAGGCGTCAAAGGGATAGGACGAGACAATCGACTCAAACCATCGGACCATCTTCGGCATGTGCCCCTTCGAGCTGAATGACCGGTTCTCCACAAAATTCGCGACCATGTTGAACGTGAACCAGACTTCCTTGATCTGCTCCTTGGACGGCACCTGATCGCACGGCAATTTGAATATGTCCCGCCCGGTCAGAATCGGCGGCGGGTCGCCTTCCCCATGATAGCCTTTGTAATATCCAAATTCCCCGCGGATCGCAGCTCGGCCCGGATTGAGGGTCTTGTCATAATTTTCGTAGTCGCACCGCTCGTCTCCCATCGACTGGAAAATCGCGAAAAGCTCCGTGCCCTTCAGCGGCTGACAGATGTAAAAACTCGCCCAGTCCCACGCCAGATCTCGCGCGAAATCGAAACTGTCCAGCATCTCGCCGAACTTTTCGCCGGGGAAACCGATGATGAAATTGCCGCTGAGAAAAACGTCCGGATACATTTTGAATATGCGATCCGCTTCGTACTGCTTGCGCTTCACGGTCGGCTTCTTGATTTTTTTCAGCCACTCGTCGTTGCCGCTCTCGATGCCGATCTTCAGCGCCTTCATGCCGGACTTCACCATCCAGTACATGTTCTCCTCGCTGACCGCCGCGCCGATCAGGCCGTTGTTGCAGATCCACTCCAGTCCCGGCACCTCCTCCGCCATCGCCCTGAACATCTCAACCGCACGACGCGGATTGTAGAGCAGATCGTCGTCCAGCCAGTCGATCTGCTTGATGCCGTAGGTCTCCACGAGAAACTTCAACTCGTCGATCACCCGCTGAACATCCCGCTGCCGCACCGCGCGACCGTTGAAGTCCCGGACCGTACAGAAGGTGCACTGGGCACGGCAGCCGCGGTTGGTCAGGACGGTGGCGAAGGGCTTGTCGTCGCCATTGTAACGGGAAAAGGCCGCTAAAGATCCGTATTTGTGATATTCGGCGACCGGGATCAGGGAATAATAGGGCCGAAGATCCAGATCGATCTCGTCCTCGTTCGGAATCGCCGCGCCCTTGCTCTCGTATACCTCGCCGCTCATCTGAAACCCGAGACTGAGCGGCAACTCGACAGGTCGGCCCTGATCCGTGCTGATGCAGTTCTGATAAAATTTCCGGAAACTGACTTCCGACTCCCGCCGAAACACAACGTCCGCGCACTGCTTCGAAAGAAGCTCTTCAAAGTCGTAACTCGCCTGGACACCACCCACCAGGATCGGAACACTCGGAAAGTACCGGTGAATCCAGTGCGTGATCTCCATGAAAATCGGTTTCGTCGCGCCAAACATGCAGGATACGCCGACATGGACCGAGGGGTCCTTCTTGAGCGCCTGCTGCAGGATTTCCTGCCAGAAAGAATATTGGAACGAGGGGTCGTGACAGCGTTTCAACATTTCGAAGTTCAAATCAATCACACTGAGGTTCACCGATGGGTTCACCAGCCGCGCGACGGCGGCAATGTAGATCAGACCCATCGGCGGATAGGCGTAATAACCCTTCCGCCGGGCTATGTCGATGCTGAACATGTCCTCCGGAACTTGAGGCGGATTGATCAACAGAAACTGACGCGGATTCCGAACGCCCAGCTCCCGATGAAACAACGCGTATTTTTCGGCAAGCTCACCGGAATTCCCCGCAGGCGATTCTTGCTCCGCCCGGGATACCCCCGACGGCCTCACCGCAGTCTTTTCAGCCATTTGACGAAGTATGCCATAACTTTTCCGGGGTTACAAACTCCCTGTGTGTCCACGAAGGGACAGCCGCTCATGTATGGGCGGGATTTACGTTCGGCGGGAATGCGCCCGGATGACGGATGCGACGGCGCGGCGGAATGTGGCCGGGTCGATGGCTGGATACTTGTACAGGTTCTTCTCGATCTGTTTGAACAAGCCGGATAGACGGTCCGGCTTGACCAGACCCCGGCGGATCATCTCATCCACGTCCTTCATGTCCTGCTGATGGCCGCGCTCGATCTTGGAGAGAGCCTGCGAGTAGAGATCATAATGATAAAATGCCACCCGGCCGTATTGCTCGATCAGGATGCTCCGCTCCCGCCAGCCGGGGAGCTCGGGAATGAAATCGGACGGACAGGCCATCTCCACGTTGATGGACAGACGTTCCTTCAGATCGGGAATCAGGCGAAGGATCGCATCCGAATCCGGAACCGGCCTGAAATCGGTGTCGATCGTGGCCGACCGCCAGCCCATGAGCACAGCGGTGGCACCGCCGGTCAGATAGACGTCGACTATTTCCGGGCATTTCCGGCCCAGTTCCTCCATGAACCGGCGGATCTCCTCTACGCCCGTCGGGTTGCGCACGCCAGCGCACGCTCGAATTTGACCAACCGGCGGAGATGCGAGTTGTAGAGCGAATGGACCGGCCGGCCGGGATTTCGGCGCGCTAGATGGTCATAGAGCCTGCGCTCCGGATCAGGGATCGTCCGGGCGATTTTCAACCCCAGCATTTTGAGGCGAGGGGCGCCAATCGAGACCAATAGCGCCGGCAGGCTCGACGCCGCGCGGCGACTTTCGAGCCGTGCGATACCGCGCCAGATCACCTCATAAAACGGCAGGCGGCCTTCCGCCAATCGCTTCGACGTGATGGAAGCCGGACGGCCCGGCCGGTACGCTCCGTGGTCGCGCCGGAATGCCTGAAATCCCGATTCCGGAATCAGCCAGAGCCGACCGCACAGGACGCTTCCCGGTATCCGGCCCTCCCTGCAGTACCGGGCCAGCAGGCCTGGCGATACATTCAGCCGCCCCGCCGCCTCCCGGATCGTCAAGTGAATCATATGCTAATTGTACAAATTAATGAACAATTATCAAGGACGGGCCGGTTGCCGGTCAGAGGGCGGCTCGATGGTTCCGAAGGTCCAATATTTTTACGCGATCCATTGGAGAGTTATTGCCGGAATAGATGACGGCTAGGTCAAATCGCCGAATAAACGCAACGACGCAGCGTATTTGGAAAGACCTTCGTCGAGAGGCGAGATCGATAAATCCGGAAATGACGCACGTAGATACGATATGTCAAACACTTGATCCTCCGCCCGGTTTGGCTCAGGGCCGGCATGATCGATCCGGGGCGTGAGCCTGAGTTCCTGCGCCAGCCGTCGAACCAGTTCTTTGATGGACAGGCTCCGGCCGGTGGCCACGTTGAACACGCCGTCGACAGGATGGAGCAAGAGATGTTCCACCAGGGCGCAGACATCATCGACATGGACGTAGTCCCGCAGCACCTCTCCGGTGCCGTGGATGGTCACACTTCCACGCCGCATGGCGCCCGCCAGCCTCCCGATCACGCTCCGGTCTCCGTCGCCGGGACCGTACATACCCGGCAGACGCAGCACGCTCACGGAACAACCAGGTCCGCCGCTTAGCCTGAGCAAATGCTCGCCGACAAGCTTGGCCAAGCCGTAATAGTTTTCGGGCGCGGGAGGCGTCGTCTCCCGGATCGGCGTGGGCGGGTGATGGCCGTAGACGTCGGTCGAACTCAGATAAATGACCTGAGCATATCGACCGCCCACGGCCGAGCGGACAAGAGACTCGGCCATCCGAAGGTTTTGCTGCAGCGTCTCAAAATCATCCCGCAGCACCCGCGTGATGGCCGAACAAAAAATCACGCTTGATCCGGCCGGGATCATTTCGCGAAGCCGATCGGGGGCGGAAGTCTCCAATAAATTGCAGTCACGTGACGCAAGAGGAATGACGGTCATCGACCGGTTTTCCAAGTGAGTTCGAATCGCCGTCCCGACAAATCCCGTGTGACCGATGACAGCAACCCGGAAACCCCGGGAGGAGTCGGTGGTATTCATTCGGACACCCATCAGCTATACCTTGTGTACATACACAAGCGGCTCACGCAAAATCGCATCCCAGTTTCCTTCCACCCACGTGATGACTTCACGAACGCCTTCTTCAAAAGAAACCCGCGGCGACCAGCCCAGCTCTCGCTGTGACTTGGCGTAATCCAGAATGTACCGCGCGTCCTGGCCCAGCCGCTCACCCACCTTCTCCACCGACGACGCAAAATCCCGGCCGCACAGGGCGCAAATCCGGCCAACCAGATCCGATATCGACATCGAATGCTGATCCCCGAAATGATAGACCTCTCCCGGGCGGCCGCTCTCAATCGCCAAAAGCACTCCCGACACCACGTCCCGGATGTGCACCCAGGTTTTGACGGCATTCCCACCGCCGTGCAGTTCGATCTTCTGGTTCTTGCGCAGGTAAATGACGGTACGCGGGATGATTTTGTACAGCTGCTGATGCCGGCCGTAGACGTTGGTTGATCGGATGAAAATCGCCGGGAAATTGAAATTTTTGCGGATCGTCTGAAGATACATGTCGCCGGCGGCCTTTGAGGCGGCGTATGGCGTGCTCGGATTGTACGGCGCGGTCTCATCCAGGGGCCTGTCGCAGGACCCGTATATTTCCGGCGTGGATATCTGAACATACCGCTTCAGGTATGACCGGGTCTTGAGCTGATGACACAGGGCCACAACCCCCATCGTGTTCACCTGGTAATACTCGATCGGCTGGTGGTTGGACAAACCCACCTCGCTGAGCGCCGAAACATTGATGACGTGGTCGGGCTTGAGATCATCAAAAATATTAATGAGCCGGCCTGATTCCTTGTAGAGATCGACCTGGAAGAATTTGAAACGTGAAAGATCCCGACGTTTGTACGGCAAAAAAAGGCCTGTATTCTCGGGCGATCGACTGACCCCAAAAACTTCCGTGCCGGGACGCTGAAGGAGCGCGTCGACCAGATGGCTGCCGGTAAAACAGTTGCTGCCGATGACGGCGTATCGGACGGCGCTCATGATCGATTCAGTCGGAATTTAAAAATGTCGCGGTCAGAAAGGCCCGACAAATTGCGGCGCGGCCGCGGGGGCCGGAGCATCCAGGCGGATATGTTCCGAGACCTTGTCAATCGCCGGGCCATCCATGCCCATGACTTCGCAGACGGCCCTCGCGATGTCCAGAGGACCCGGATAATAGATCTTCTCCAGGGCCTGGGTCGTCGGAGTCGGGATGTCCGGCAAGGTTACCCGGCGAATCGGCGCTTTAAGAGAAGGAAAACAGCGTTCTGCGGCCAGCGCGGATATCTCGGCCGCCATCCCGCAGGTCCGCCACGCCGTGTCCACCACCACCAGCCGGCCGGTCTTCCGAACGGAATCCAGTATCAGAGTCTCATCCAGCGGCTTGAGCGTCCTCGGGTCGATGACTTCAACGCGGATGCCGGCCGACGCAAGCGCCGGAAGAATTTTTAATGTCTCCGGCGCCATGTAGGAAATGGCCACCACCGTCACGTCACGACCCTCGGAACGAACAATCCCCTTTCCAAGCGGAACCGTGTAATACCCCTCCGGAACGTCTCCGGTCTCCTCGTAGAGCCGGCGATACTCGATAAACAACACCGGATTGTTGTCAAAAATACTCGCGATCAGCAGTCCCTTCGCATCATAAGCCGTCGCCGGCATCACCACTTTGAGACCCGGAATGTGAGCGAACAGGGATTGCAAACTCTGCGAATGCTGCGGCCCCTGGCCCCAGCCACGCCCCACAATGGCCCGGATCGTCATCGGAACGCTCTGGACTCCGCCGGAGGCGAAACACCGCTTGGCGGCGTGATTGACGATCTGGTCCATGGCATACATCGTAAAGTCGATCCGCTGGTGCGTCATGATCGGACGCATGCCTGCCAGGGCGGCGCCCATCAGAACACCGGTCATGCCGTTTTCGGATAGTGGAATGTCAAACACTCGCTCCACGCCGAATTTTTCCTGCAACCCGGCGGTCGAACCGAATATCACTTTCGGATCGTCCACTCCCTCGCCCATGATAAATGTTTTGTCATCCCGAGCCATGGCTTCATGCAGCGCTTCGTTGATCGCCTGACAGTAGGTCCGAATTCTCATGACGCGTATACGCCCACGGCCAATTCCTCGGGCCCGGGGAAAGGACTTTCCTTCGCAAATCGGACTGACTCCTCAATTTCCCGGTCGATGCCGGATATCATCCGGGAGATGTCCGATTCGGTCAACAGTCGCTCATCCAGAAGGAGCTTTTGAAACTGAGCCAGCGGACAACGCGATTTCCACTGCTTAAGCTCCGTATCCGGCCGGTAAGGATCGTCGTTCGGGCCCACATGCTCCAGCCACCGATAGGTCCGGCATTCAATCAATGACGGCCCGCCACCGCGACGCGCTCGGTCCACCGCCTCGGCAACAGCCCCGTGGACTTCCATCACGGAATTGCCGTCTACCCGCACTCCGGGCATGCCGTACACTTTCGCGCGGTCATTGATGTTGTCCACGCCCTGCCTCTTGGAAAATGGCGTGTACACGGCATAAAAATTGTTTTCGCAAATAAAGATGACCGGAAGATGCTTTAATGCGGAAAAATTCAAACTCTCGTGAAAAACTCCCTCCTCCGTGCCGCCATCTCCGAACACCACCATCGATACCTGATCCGTCTTTCGCAACTGCGCCGATAACGCCGCGCCAACCGACATCGGGATCGTTCCGCCCACGAGCGCGGACGTGCACAGCAGCCCGACTTCCGGGGCGATCAGCTGCATCGACCCGCCCTTGCCGCGCGTGGAACCGGTTTTCTTCCCGTATAGCTCGGCCATCATCGAATTCAAATTACCGCCTTGCGCCAGATAGATCCCGTGGCCCCGGTAGGTGCCGAACAGGTAATCGGTCTTCCGGAGCGCCGCGCAGGCGCCGACCGCCACGGCCTCCTGGCCGATGTACAAATGCGTCGGACACCGCATCTGCTGCTCCCGGTACAGGATCGCGATCCGCTCCTCCACCCGCCGAAGCCGCAGCATTCCATGGAACATGGCTTTTTTCAGTTCACTGGTGACCATCATCGCTCCTTCATTTCGGCTGCCGAAGATAAAAATCAATAATCGAACGGCTCACGTGGTCCACCTGCGCGTCGGTCAACGCCTGATGCACCGGCAACGATAGAATCCGGCCGATCATTCGCTCACAAACAGGGAAATCCCCCTGCCGGTATCCCAGAGACGCGGCGCAGGGCTGAAGATGCAGCGGAATCGGATAGTGAATTCTTGTATCGATGCCCCGCTCGGCCAAAAACGCCTGCAAGTCCTTGCGGCGGTCGCACTGGATGATGAAAAGATGATAGGTGTGGAAATCGGCCGGCGTCTCGACCGGACAATCGACATGATGGGCGAGGGCCCGGATATACCGGTGGGCGATATGGCGGCGGCGGGCGAGTATCTTCGGAAGATGCGTCAGCTTGCAGTTTAATACCGCCGCCTGAATTGTATCGAGCCGGGAATTGTAACCCCACTGGGCGGCTTCGTCTCGCGTGCGAAGCCCGTGATTCCGCAGGAGCCGGAGTTTCTCCGCAAGGCCTGAGTCGCTGGTGACAATGACCCCCGCGTCGCCCGCGGCGCTGAGATTCTTCAGAGGATGCATGCTGAAACAACCCACCACGCCAAATGATCCGGCGGGACGCTTCTGGTACATCGATCCCACCGATTGCGCCGCATCCTCCACGACCGGAATCCCGCGGCGGCGCGCCAGATCAAGGATCGGGTTCATGTCGGCGCACTTGCCCGTCAGATGCACCGGGAGAATCGCTTTCGTGCGTCGCGTGATTCGCTTCTCGATTTCCGCCGGATCGATGTTCATGTCCGGCCGGACATCCGCGAAAACCGGGCGGGCGCCGGCCAGGACAACCGATGAGGCGGAGGCGATGAATGAGTTCGGCGCGGTGATGACTTCATCGCCCGGACCGATCCCAAGCGCCTTAAAGGACAAAACCAGCGCATCCGTGCCGTTCGCGACGCCGATCGCGTGCCGGACACCGCACAGATCGGCAAACCGCCGCTCAAATTCAGCAACCGGCTCGCCCTGAATAAAATTTCCACGCGCCAAAACCGTCTCCACCGCCTTGAGCAGCGGACGCCGGATGGGCCGGAACTGGGACGGCAAATCCAGATAGGGGACGCGCATCGAACGGGTTTTCCCACCGGATTTTTTCGCCGTGCCACGCTTTGATTGCCCCATCAGATTATCCCCGCTTGTAAAACTCCCGGACTCTGTCGATCGCATACATCACCTGGTCGGCCGTCAGGTGCTGATCGTCCGGGAACGTGATGATGCATTTGGCCTGCCGGTCGGCCTCCGGGAAATCGCCCTTGCGGTATCCCAGATGCGCCAGTCCCTTTTGCAGATAGAGCGGAATCGGATAGTGGATCTTGGATTCAACCCCCTCCTCCTGCAAATACGCGTACAGATCGTCCCGGCGGCGCGCTTCCACTATGTACAGATGAAATACCCGCCGGACATTCGGCCGGCGCGGCGGAATCGTGATGTGGCCGGCCAGCTCGGCAAATCCCTGGTCATAGAGCGCGGCGTTGGCAATCCGCCGGTTCGTGATCTCGTCCACCTGCCGGATCACCCAGTTGCCGACGACGGCCTGGATCGAGTCCAGCCGGCTGTTGTGGCCGAGGATCTCCACCTCGTCCCGGTTGATGAGACCGTGATTGCGAAGCAGCCGAAGCCGGTGATTGATCTCTTCGGAGTTCGTTACGACGATTCCCGCGTCGCCCCAGACATTCAGATTCTTCAGCGGATGCAGACTGTAACCGGCGGCGTCGCCAAAGGTTCCGGCGGTCTTGCCGTCGATTTTTGCCAGAATCGCCTGACAGGCATCCTCGACAACTTTCAGATTCTTGCGCCGGGCGATCTCCATGATCGGAGACATGTCGGCCGCCTCGCCCATCAGATGC
>CAZHRJ010000017.1:0-7838 GCA_964534765.1 uncultured bacterium | reverse complement strand
GCCTTCGTTCGCGGCGTGATCGCGGCCTCTATCAGCGTCGGATCCATCGTGAAGTAGGGTGTCACATCCACCAGAACCGGCTTGGCGCCGATCTCCGCAATCGCGCCGACCGTCGCGATAAACGTGTTCGCCGCGGTGATCACCTCATCCCCGTATCCCACGCCCGCCGCCTTGAGACCCAATTTCAGCGCGTCCGTGCCGGAATTGACGCCGACGGCGTATTTCGTGCCGATCATGGCCGCGAATGATTTCTCAAATTGGTCCACCTCCGGGCCCAGCGTGAACTCACACTTGACCAGGTGGCGGCGAATCTCGGCCAGGATCTCGTCCGGATGGGCGAACTGCTCGGGAAGATACGAAAATCGGACTTTCCACGATTTTTGCGCGGTCATCTGAGACCCACCCTCTGCATCGTTTTGATGTTGTAATACCGGGGATCATCCATCGCGTTCGGGATTTTTCCCGCGCGATACGCGTCAACCAGTGACCGAACGGCGTCGCTGATGGTGTTCTGAGCGCGGAATCCCAGCCGCTGAGTGATTTTGTCCGAATTGATGTGATAGGATCGGTGATCGACGCTCGGCTCGACTTTGATCTTGACGGTGGATTCCCCCACTTCCTTTTTCACCATCTCGGCAATCGCCATCACGGAGTGGTTCTCATAACCGGCGTTGAATGTCTCCCCCTGAATTTTCTCCGACGGAGATTCCAACAAAACCCGGTAGGCCTCGACCATGTCCTTGATGTTGATGTTCGGCCGAAGCTGGTCGCCGCCGAGAACGGTGATCTCGCCTCGAACCAGCGCGTGGGTCGTCAGAATGTTGACCGTCAGATCCAAACGAAGCCGCGGGGCGTATCCACAAACAGTCGCCGGACGAATGATCACGTATTCGCCGTGGCCCAGATCGGCGCGCTTCAGATCCTCCTCGCAGAGCAGTTTGTATTTCGAATAATCGGTCAGCGGCGTGCAGGGACTGCCCTCTTTGACATTGGGTTCATCCCGCAATCCATAAACGCTTGAACTCGACGCGTAGATCAGCCGGCGCGCGCCGGACCGCTTCGCGACTCGTAAAATACCCGCAAACGCGTCGTAATTGATCGATTTTCCAAGACCCGGATCCAACTCGAAACTCGGATCATTCGAAATACAGGCCAGATGAATGATCGCGTCTGACCCCGCAAACGCCTCCTCTAACGCCGACTCGTCCCGGATGTCGCCTTTGATCAGACGCAGCCGCCCATGACCCTGGTGTTCTTCAAAAATACCCTCTCCATATAAACACAAATCGATCACCGTGACCTCATAGCCAAGCCCGATCAGATGCGGCGCCAGAGCGCTCCCGACATATCCGGCGCCGCCGGTGATGGCCACCTTTGGCAATCTCATCCCCGGACGGTTAATGGGCTTGCTCCCGGCGATTTTCTCAAGAGCATCCGCTCCTCCAGGAGCGAATGGATGAGCGAAAGATGTGAGACCTCGACATAGGCGTAGGAATGGGACGGGACGTGGAAATTGAGATCGCCGAGCGACCGAAGCGGGTTGGTGTCGTCAAATCCGGAATAGGTGATGACCCGGCACTTTTTTTCCCGCGCGGCCGACACGCCGTTCAAAATATTTTTCGATCGGCCGCCGCTGCTGACCGCCACCAGAACATCCCCGGATTCGGCAAACCTCCGGACCGGCTCGGCAAACAGCCGCTCAAATCCAAAATCGTTGCCGATACAGGTCAGCAAACTGGCGTCATTGAACGCGATCGCGCGGATTCCGCCGTTTTTCCAGTAATCGATCGCCATGTGGCTCGCGATGGCCGCGCTGCCGCCATTGCCGATGAAAATGACTTTGCGCCCAGATTGGCCGGCGTACTCGATGGTCTTCAAAGCCCGGCCCAGACCATCGGACAAAGGGATGCGTTTGCCCGCGCGCGCGGTGACCCGGGTGATTTTTCGAAGATGCGTCAGGTCCCCCAGAAAACCCGCCGCGCGCGATCCTTTGGAAGTCGTCACGCTAGCAGATGACTCACAAATTTTTGAAAGGCCGTCGGATCAATCGGCTCCCGGTTGCAGACTGTCTCCACCGCCATCGCGCCCGCGCAGTTTCCGATAAAACCGGTGATGTCCGGAGAATATCCCTTGTAGACGCAGGGCGACGTGAGCGCAAAAAAAGTGTCGCCGGCGCCGACCCGGTCGACAATCCGGATCGATAGGGCTGGAGCCTCACTGTAGGCGCCATTTTTCTGAATGTAGAGCGACCCCAGCGGACCACGCGTGACCATGAGGCTCTGCGCGTTTACCGACGATCTCAGCCGCGCGGCCAGCTCCTGCACGTCGCCGTACTGGGCCCTCAGAGCCAGCTTGAGTTCCCCCTCGTGCAGACACACAAAATCGGTCCGGCGATACTTGGTGGCCGGGTTAAATCCCAGGTTGGCGCTGTTGGTCTGAGTGTTGACCGCCATGAACTTGCCCGAATTCGATAACCGGTCCCGGATACCGTCCGTCAATAGCCCGTGACCAAAATCGGCCACGACGACCAGATCATGCCGCGCCAACTCCCGATCCAGTTCCACCATCACGGCTTTTTCCAGATAATCCGGTAATGGCGTGTCGTCCAGATACTGGATCTCAAACATTTTTGTCAAAAAGGTCGGCTCCACATACCGCCTCTTGGTGATCGTCGGCCGGTCGTCGGCGCGGACAGGCTGAAACTGGATGTTGGACCGCAGTTTCGATCGGATGAATTCGTCATAACGGGTCTCCTGGCCCAGATAGGTCACCAGCGTCGTCTGCTTGCAAAACCCCGCAATGTGGTTGGCGATCGCCAATGACCCGCCGGCGAAGTTTTCCTCGGACGAATACTTCGTGGCGATGATCGTCTCTTTTGGGGACTTGCCCAGTGGCGTGCAGTAACAATACTGGTCCACAATCGCTTCTCCAACCACCAGCACCCGGATGTCGGATAGTCCCTGAAGGGCTTCCAGGACGTCCCTGGCCGTGTGCTTTTGCCGGAATTCCCTTAAAAACGTGTCGGCCCGGGGCGGCAGTTTGCTGAAATACTGGTTGATGAGAGCGCTGGAACTGTACGTCTCCTCGTGGGTGAAGACCAGCCGGCCGCCCACCGATTTCACCGCGGTCTCCTCCTCGACGATCTTTCCCGTGATGTCCGACGCGGCATTCGAGTATTCACTGCCTTTGACATAAAAATCGGGTTTGAGTTTATGGATCGTCTCCACCGCCGTCGGCCACTCATTCAGGGCAACATAATCGACGCTTTCGAGAGCGGCCAGGGTCTCCATCCGAAGCCGGTGACTGAAGACCGGGCGGCCGGGGCCTTTATTCACGAAGTGGTCCGGCGTGACGGTGATCACCAGCAGGTCGCCGAACTGTCGGGCGGCCTTGAAATGCAGAACGTGACCTGGATGCATCAGGTCAAAAACACCATGACACATCGCCACCTTTTTGCCGGAGCGCTTCTCCGCTTCAAGAATCCCGGCCAGGGTCTCGATTGGCTGGATTTTCTGGCGAGTCTCCATGTCGGGTCCTTTCGGTCAGCTCGCGGTCGGCGTCAGATACCGAAACCAGTCGCGGGTCGCGACGGCAATCGTATCGGGCGTCCAGACGGGCGCGGTCCGCCAGTAATCGATGTTTCGCAACATTTCTTTCACACCCTCTTCTATCCTGACCTTCGGCCGCCAGCTCAGCCGGCGCTGAATTTTTGTGATGTCCGCGTGCGTCCGGTCCGGCTCGCCGGGACGCTTCGGGATACGCACGACTTCGCCTTCGAGCAGCTCCACCAGGCGGTTCACGCTGACCGGACCGCCCGACCCGACATTCATCGCTTCGTTGCGAATGTCTGATCGGGCCGCCGTGATAAAGGCGTCCACCACATCCGTCACAAACGTGAAGTCCCTCACCTGCGAACCGTCGCCCACAACGGTGAACGGCTGGCCCTTCAGCTTCTGCGCCAGAAATACCCCAAACACCGCGCCGTAGGTGCCGGAGGTGCGGGACCGTGGGCCGTAGACGTTGAAAAGCCGAAGCGCCATCGCGGGGAGTTTGTAGATCTGCGCCCAGTGCAGTACGCACTCCTCACCAAGATATTTGGTCAGCGCATAGGGATATTGCGGGCGGATCGGAGATGTCTCCGGCGTCGGATAAACATCCGGGATGCCGTAACAGGACGACGAGGCCGAATAGAGAAACCGATTCACGCCTTCCTTCCGGCACGATTCCAGCAGCGAGATTGTCCCGGCCACGTTCGACCGGAAATACTCCATCGGACGCTCAATCGACGGCACAATGTCCGCCAGGGCCGCCAGATGAAATACCCATTCCACACCCTTCAGGTGCGATTCATACGTCGCGGGTTCCGACACATCCGCCTGAATCACACTCAGATCGGTCGATTCCCTGAGATGCGATAAATTGTCCGGCCGACCGGTGCTGAAATTGTCAATCACTGTTACCGTGTGGCCATCCGCAAGAAGCCGCTCCGTTAAATGACTACCGATAAACCCGGCGCCGCCGGTCACAAGCACTTTCATAAGCGGGTAAGGTAGCAAAAACTTTCGGCAAATGACAGAATCCGGCGCGATTTTGTCCCTACCGTTTCAAAAAGGTCATATCCTCCAGAAGCTCAATCCGGCCGCCCGGCAATAGAACTTCAAAGCGGCCGTCCGACCGGCGACGGCCCGAAACCTTGGATTCCACACTCTGGACGGTCCAGCCGCCGGCTGTCTTCTTTAGAAAAACCAACGCCTGCTCACCCTTCGAAAACACCGGCTTGTCATACACTTCGTATGCAACCTCCGGCAACTCGCCTCCGGACCATTCCATGACAATGGAATCGAGTCGATCTCCCTTGTACACTTCGTCCACCCTCAGCTCCACGCGGGTTACCACGATCCGGTCTGAATCGGCATTTACTCTTACCGAGTTCACTTTCCCGACAATCGTCGCGTCGGACTGTAGGTGCATCTGCTCCATGGACGGCCGGGCGTGGATGGCAGCCCCGATATGCTCACGGACTTTTTCTTTGAATCCGGCGAGATCATAATACGTGAGCTTCGTTTTGACCTCGACGGATCGCCGCTTCGGATCCGTCACGTGGGCTTCCCGCAAGTCTCTCTTCAACAACATCTGCCCATCGGCGGATTCGGACTGCCTGAAAATCCCCAGAGGCAGACCATAGGGCCAGATCCGGCCGCCGACGGCCTCCAAAAAGACCAAAACCGATTCGCCCGTCCGGAGCGTCGGCAGGCCCGGACCGGCCCAATCCACTCCGCGGTGGACTCCGCCCGGTATGACAAACGTCACCACACCCGACGGTTCCGGGGCGGCCTTCAGCGTTTCAGCAACCGCAAGTTTCACCTCAGTCATGACGGCCCCCCGGTCCGTATCGTAAAACGCGCGGGTCGACGCGACTTCGCCATGGACGATGAGTCTGGATTCGGCCGACATCGTTGGCAGGTCGATATGATCGAGATGAATGGCCTGGACGGGAATGGGGCCGCATAAGCATAGCCACAAGAAAACCCTGAGAGTCGAAAGCCGATGAAAAACATACCGATTGGATTCAATTTCCATGACCGTCTCCCACAGATTCATAGTCACCGGGCACGTCCAGCCAGGACGCATAACACCACTGGCCGGCCGGTGCGGATAATCTGGACCCTGTCACCGGCGCGGTCACCAGAAGCGTGTCCGACTTGGAACAGCAGCTCTCGGACGTGATTTTCTGGCCGGGATAATTCAAGCGGATCAGATCCACGTCAAAAGAGGTGAGATACGGAATGTATTTGTAGGCCATGACCGAGTCCTCGTCAAAATAGTGCGGGAATCCGATCGCGTGGCCGCTCTCGTGCAGGGTAAGATTCCTGAGATTGTCCCGATCGCGATCGTAGGCGGCGGCATACCGGCTGTTGTACTCGATCACACCCACCGGCGGATAATACGCCCACCCGCCGACGCCGGTCGGCAACTCGTTCCAGCGGGCGAAAATCGTTTCGTCGGTTTTTTCGCGGCTCGTGGTCGCCCCGCGGTAACACGACGTCATCCTGGACCCGGCAACCGCCGCCCAGTCCTCGATGCCAATCCGGCCGTACTCCAGAAAGGTCGACCGCATGGACTCCGGAACTTTCGATACGTTTTGCCGGTAGCTCAACGGAAAATCATCGTCCTGCCAGCGATACAGCGATACGGCCGGCTGGCCCGCACGGAGTTCGGGGGTGGCGGAGAAAAAAACAGCCAGCGCCAGTACCCACACCCATCTATGTCGGTTGGCCTGTCTGAACATGGTAATCTCCTCCTTCGGATGCCTCATGGTTTATCGGACGATCCCAACTCGTCCGGTCTTTCGGTTCCCTTGGTTGTCCCTCAGCAGATACAAATACATCCCGCTCGCCACAGGCCGGCCCGAGCGGTTGGTCAGATCCCAGCCGATGTGGGCGCTTAACGCGCCTCCGCGGGTCGAACCGTTGACGTCGCCCGAGCCGTCGTTGATGATTTCCCGCACTGTCTCGCCGGCTATCGTGAAAAGGGTCAGATGGGTATTCGCCGGCAAATACTCAAATACAATCCGATTCGTCCCGTAGGACGCATGATATGGATTTGGATATACAAGAATCTGTGAAAAATCGGTATAGACGGGCGCGGAAGCGGCCGCGGATGGCGCCGGAGAGGCCAGCGACACATAAGTCGAGAAATGATCAACGTCCGACACAATTTCTCCTGTCCGGAATTCCAACTCAGTTACAACTTCCTCAAATTGTCCGGTCGCCGGATTGTAGTGCGATATGCCCGCTCGCTCCGCCGGGCTGAGTCCCGCCAGTGAAAAAGCTATCCGAATCTTTTTCTTGAAGCCGTCATGAATTTCTTCCCCGGTCGATGCGTCCAGTAATACGTATTCCGTCGCAGACAGAACCCGCTGGCCCCGCGCGGCCGCAAGGCGCGTCAGCGTGTCCAGATCGATGCTCTCCCGCAGCGTGATGTAAAATTGCCGGGCCAGGGCCGACGCCGGTATGTCAATCCGTGACCGGGCCGCGCCCTCTCCTCGGACCGCTTCCTGACCCATCTCCGGGGTGTCGACCCGGAGCGACATCGCGCGGCGCGCATCAAACGTATCGACGCGGATTGCGCTCAATTGATGGATCAGTGACCCCTTGGAAAGTTCCAATTGCTTGAAGACCGGCCGGGCCTGGGGTACCTCGATTCGAACAATGACGGTCTCGGCGTCAGGCGGTAATTCGGGAGACTCAAACTCACCCGAGTCTGTTACCTGAATGTCCGCCAGTTTGCCGCGCCGGCCGCCGGAGACCTCGATGATCGTGACCTGCCCGCCTCTGACCGCGCCGGTGACAAGGCCGCGCACGGCACGGCGGCGATTCAAAACGGCCTGCGGGTTCTCTGCCTGGGACGTCTTCACCCACTCAACTTTTTCCAGATCCGCCAGAATCTCTTCCACTCGATCACGGTTCATCTTCACCGGATTCGGCAGGCTGGCGGGCTGGTCTCCAAACTCGACTTCAGCCACATCCGCCTCCGCATCATCTTCTTCATCTTCATCCGTATCGTTGTCTTCATCGTCTTTGCCCCCTTTATCCTCGTCATCGTCCTTTCCTTTATCCCCCTTGCCGTCATCGTCAGCGGGCGCCTTTTTCAAATGATATCTGGCGGTGACGCCGACGTTGCGCGACGGCCAGTTCAATTCCCGGATGACGATCAGCTCCACCTCCACCGGCGATGTTTTTCGGGCAGTCGACCAGGCCTTGCTGGTTCGGATGGTTAGTTGAACCGCTCGGCTGTCCCGCGCCTCCAACCGGCCCAGATCCGCTGTGTAGAGATAG
>CAZHRJ010000016.1:2112-32969 GCA_964534765.1 uncultured bacterium | reverse complement strand
GATAATAAACCGCCGATAACAAGTCCTGCGTGAACGGCAGAATCGGCCCTCGATCCTCCCCGTCGCGCATCCACACCCGCCGGTCGTGGTCGAAATCGAATACCTGGACGGTGTCCTCCTTCGTCTCGTGGATCTCCTTCATATACCGCCACGAAAAAATTCCTTCCGCGTCGATGTACGTCGTCAGCGTGTCCGATACCTCGTAGATGATGGAAAATGCCTTGTTCGTGTATGCGTTCGCCCGTACAACATAGACGGGCCGGCCGCGGTGCGTCGTCCGCTCCGAAACCGTCAGGATCAACTCCCCACAGGGAATGCCCATGAACCGCACGGAAAGCCGGATCTTCTCTCCGACGGAAAAAGCTCTTTGCGGAATCGTCCGGTAAGTCACCCCTGTGTCCGCGACCGTGAGCGCCGGCGTATCGATCGCCGCTCGGACCGGCCGCGCCGCCGCCCAAAGGGCGGGCTGCGCCCGCGTCCCCGCCGCTGGCCGAGGGACCGCCTCTTGGCGCGCACCGGCAGCCGCCGCACCGGCCGGTGCGGCAGTCAGCAACACCAGCACAGCCGCCAATAGCCGCCTCTCACGGCGTATCGCCGGGCGAAATCCTCTCCTTGGACCTCTCTCGCTCGGTATCGGGATTTCCAGATGTGGAAAATATTCCCGGAAGCAACTCACTGACTCTGCCCCGGATAATCGATACAATCGGTTCCTCTGTCCATAAGATATTAGGATTATTATAGTTACCAATAAGAAAAAAGTCAAGTTTCATGCTCTCTTGTCGGCCGGCGAAGGGGGCCAGGATTTTACTTTCGTGCAAAATCTTCGTGAGAATGTTCTCCTTTGGAAAAAGTGTCGTGTGAAATCCACTGTCCGAGGCGCTCTCCGGTCGAAACGTCGCGTCCAGACCCAGCCGACCACGGAATTTCCAGAGACCGACATTCGAGGGACAGCTCTGATCCAACCGGACGGCGCCGCGCTCGATGGTTGAAACAAATCGAATGGGATCAAACGTGATAACATCCGTCAGAGACAACCGCATGAGATCCAGCACGGTCAGCAAAAAAGGAGCGCGTTTGAACGTCAATCGGTCCAGGTCCAGCTCCATTTCTCCCCCCGCGGTCTGCGAATCGCCCAGAGTGCGTCCACGCAGCGCGACCCGGCCAGAAACGCTTCCGTCCAGCGCGGCGCCGGGAGCAAAAAGCTTTTTCAGTGGATAGGCGTAGGCTGTCGTGAATTTTAATTCGGACCACGGCTTGGGCGAGTCGGTCGAGACGTATTCCGTGACGATCGGCGTGTCGATGTCCAGTCGGAATCGGCCGGGAGCCATGACGAATCGCCCGGACACGGCCGGAATTTCAAACGTATGGTACCGCAGCTTCTGAACCTCCGCCGAGGCCCTGATTTCATAGGGCGGCGATGGCCTTGCCGGCGCGCCGGGCGGCTTGATCGATGCCAGCAACGACCCCAGATTCAGGTCCGGACTCCGAAACGCCAAATCCCACCGGCCCTCCGGACCGATCGGACGCGTGCCGCTGGCCGTGATCGAAGAGCCGGCGAGAAATCCGCGGGCATGATCGATCCGGACCTGGTTGTCCTCGAAAATCAGAACGCCCGACGCTGAATCGACGGGGACGGAGAATTGAGGAAGAAAAAAACGGACCTGCTGGTATTCGACTGCGCCGTTTACCAGCCAGGGGATTTGGGCCTGATCCGTCTCCGCCAGGATCAGCCGCTCCGCCGCCCCGGTCGCCGACGGGTCCAGTCGGCGGAAAACTTTGAGCGAAATATCCGCGCCGCCGCTCTGAGGTAAAAACGGCGCATCGGCAGCCGCCGCAAGTGACTTGGAAACCCGCTCCCACTGGATCGCGGGATCCTTCAGCTGGATGCCCATCTCCGCCGACGTCGTGAACAGCCCACGCGCATACGGACGAATCTCCGTTTCAAGACCCCCCAGCTTGAATCGAATCTGCCCGTCGCCGCCCTGATCTGAAAATTTCATGCGGCCATAGGCGCGGGCGGGCGCATCAGTGATGGTCAACGGCAATACGACCTGGCGCAACTGAACTCCGCCGGTCAGGTTCCAGTCCAGATCGGATCTCTCCAGAACCAGATCGACGTCGGCCAGACCCGACGGCATGCCGGCCGGCCTTGTGTCGGCCGGCCGAAACTGTTCGGGCGTGTAAAACCGGAGCATGGGACCGATCGATAGATTCCTGCCCCTTAGCGTCAGGTGACTCCGGCGCGACGCGTAATCGGCCGCCACACCGGCCAGCACCAGATTCTCCTCCCCCAATGGCATGAGGATTTCCGGTATCCGCACGCCCGCACGGTCAAATACAACGGTGCCGAGAAAGGAATACTGCCCCAGAAACGGCTCATATGAAAATAAATCCCGCCGGATGTCGATCAGCCCATCATAGCGCCAGTTCATCGGCTGCGTCAGCGGTCCCCGCAGAGACATCTTCGCCTGCAGCCGGGACGGGCTCTGGATCGTCCTCAAGAAGGTGTGCACGTATCGAAGGACACGGAAATGACCGCTGATTCGCTCCAGCGACGGCTCGTCAAAATCGCGCGCGTAAAATTCCAGATCCACCTCCGGTGGCCACTGCCGGGTCAGTTTCCCCTCCGCCTGAATCGATACCCCGCCGATGGATAACAACGCCTCCCTCACCAAAACGCCGGCCGGGGTCAAATCCGCCTGGCCGCTGATTTCCACATCCAGCGGCGGATAGATAAAGGCTTCATAATGCGCCGGCACAATGGATTGAGTGTCGAAGACAGGCGTGTCCGGGATTTTGATAGCGGTCGATAGAACCAAAGTATCCGTATCAGGCGTCGGCGTCCCTGTTTCGAATGACGCGGCGTGAGGCGCGGCCGTGTCGATCGGCGCCGGATCCGTCTCCAAAGTTGCAGACAGACGCGGCCCGCGCCAGACCAGCCCCTCAACCCGCATCGATCCGCTGACGGCCGGCCCGTCTTTTTCCAATGTCGCCGTCAGGTACCCCTCCAGCTCCTGGGGGCTTCCAAGAAGTCGCGAAACGGTGGACAGATGAATGTGATCCAGCCGGCAAATCGCGGTCCGGCCCTGCTCCATTCTCAGAGTCAGTCGACCCATCTCAGGACTCTGAATGTCCAGCCTCACCGCCAACCGGCCCGGCTCGTCCCTCTCCAAAACGGCATCGATCGGATACATGATCGCCGCCGCCGCGCCTCGAAAAAGATGCACCTTGCCCCGCCGGATTTTGATGTCAAAAGAATCGGGTATGCGGCCCGGTGAGCCTGCATCGCGTTGCATGATCCCCAAGTTGGCTGCCGCGCGACCGGCAGGATCGAGTTCCGGCAGGCGAATCGTGACGACGGGGAAAACAAGTTTGAGCCGCTCGAATACCGGCCGCCGACGCCGAATGCTCTTGATGGCACTGATCCCGATCGTCAGCTCTTTCATCGAGAGCGTCGCTTGGCGGTCCGGCCAGACCGCCGATACGTCACTGACCACCAGCCCCCGGACACTCACGCGGACAGACCCGAGATTGACCAGGAGGCCGTATCGATTCTGCAAATGGCTCTGAACAGGAGATTTGAGAAACGCCGCCGGAAGACCGTAATACGCTAGAAATACGGCCACGGCCAAAATCAAAACCAGTCGGTGATTGCGGGTTAAACGAGCCAACATCGCGCCAAACTGTCCTTCAGGGCGGGGGGGATGTCAAGGCGTCATTGGGCGCACAAAAAAAACCGGCGGCCCGCAAGTCGCGGAACCGCCGGCCTTAATCTGAATAGATCGAACTTACATCTCCGGCATGCCCCCGCCGCCAAACTTGCCCGGGCCGCCGCCTTTCTCATCCTTGTCCTCCGGCTCGTCCGACACCAGCGTCTCCGTCGTCAGAATCAGAGCCGCAATGGACGCCGCGTTCTGAAGCGCAAATCGAACCACCTTCGTCGGGTCCACCACACCGGCCGCAAGCAAATCCTCAAACTTGCCGGTCGCGGCGTTGTAGCCGACGTTCTGGTTCTTCTCTGATTTCAGCCGCTCCACGATAACGGAACCTTCCTCGCCCGCATTCAAGGCGATCTGCCGCACCGGCTCCAGGATCGCCTTCTGAACAATCGTGCCCCCGATGCGCTGATCCCCGCTCTGCTTCAGATCATCCAGCTTGATCGAAACTCGAAGCAGCGCAATCCCTCCGCCCGGCACAACACCTTCCTCGATCGCGGCTCGCGTCGCGTTCAAGGCATCTTCCGTCCGGGCCTTCTTCTCCTTCAACTCGGTCTCCGTCGCCGCGCCGACCTTGACAACAGCTACACCGCCGGACAGCTTCGCCAGCCGCTCCTGCAGTTTCTCCTTGTCATAGTCGCTCGTGGCTTCGTCGATCTGAAGCTTGATCTGCGCAATCCGCTTCTGGATGTCCGCGGCCTTGCCCTTGCCTTCGATGATCGTCGTGTTCTCCTTGTCGATCTTCACTTTCTTCGCCTCACCCAGATCCGACATCACGATGTTCTCGAGCTTCATCCCCTTCTCCTCGGAGATCAGATTCCCGCCCGTCAAAACCGCTATGTCCTCCAGCATGGCCTTCCGCCGGTCCCCAAATCCAGGGGCCTTCACGGCCGCGGCCTTCAGAGTCCCGCGAAGCTTGTTGACCACCAGAGTCGCCAGGGCCTCGCCCTCGACTTCCTCCGCGATCACCATCAGCTCCCGGCCGCCTTGGGCCACCTTCTCCAGAATCGGCAGAAAATCCTTCATGTTGCTGACTTTCTTGTCCGTGATCAAAATCAACGGCCGATCCAGCTCAGACTCCATGGTGTCGGGATGCGTGATAAAATACGGTGAGAGGTACCCACGGTCAAACTGCATCCCCTCCACGTACTCCACCGTGGTCTCCATCGATTTGGCTTCCTCAACCGTGATCACACCGTCCTTGCCCACTTTGTCCATCGCGTCCGAAATGAGCTTGCCGATCACGCTGTCTCCATTCGCCGAAATCGTCGATACCTGCTCGATCTCGTGCTTCGTCGTGATCTTCTTGCTCATTTGCTTGAGCAGCTCAACCGCCCGCTCTACGGCCTTCTCGATCCCGCGCTTCAAATCCATCGGGTTTGATCCCGCGGTCACGTTCTTTAATCCCTCCGTCACGATCGCCTGGGCCAGCAGCGTCGCGGTGGTGGTGCCGTCTCCGGCCACATCGTTGGTCTTCGAGGCTACCTCCTTGACCAGCTGCGCTCCCATGTTCTCGAACTTGTCCCGGAGCTCAATCTCCTTCGCAATGCTCACCCCGTCATTCGAAATCGTCGGGGCGCCAAAACTTTTGTCTAAAACAACCGTCCGGCCGCGCGGTCCCAATGTCACCTTCACCGCGTTCGCCAGCTTGTTCACGCCCGACAACAAACTCCGTCGCGCGTCCTCCCCAAAAATAATCTGCTTGGACATGCCTGCAACCTCCCTCAGTCAATCACGGCGAGGATGTCGCTCTCTTTGATGATGAGATACTCCTCGTCGTCGACTGTGACTTCCGATCCGGAATATTTTCCGAATACGATCCGGTCCCCGGACTTCACATCCAGCGGAACCAGCTTCCCTTCAATGTACTTGCCGTTCCCAACCGCCATGACTTCCGCTTCCTGCGGCTTCTCCTTGGCTGTATCCGGAACATAAATACCGCCCGGGGTCTTCTTCGTTTCCTCGGTGTCGAGGACCTTGGCTATGACCCGGTCGCCAAGTGGCCGTAATCGAATTTTGGTTTTGGTGGCCATACTGCTGACTTCCTCCTTTATCTGACCATACCCCCGCAAGCGCAAGCGCCGGGGGTTTGTTAGCACTCATCTAAGGTGAGTGCTAACAACAGCCAAGTTATACGTGGGGGCTGGATGGTTTGTCAAGTAGGTTCGGAAAAAAGCCCGGAAAAAAGCCGGACTGGAAAACGTACGCAGAGGGCACCGGGGGCACGGGGGGGGCACGGGGTCAGACTGACGCTTATACGCTTATTATCTCCGCACATTTCATGTTCAGGCAGAAACCAATAAGCGCTAAAACGTCAGTCTGACCCCGTGCCCCCGGTGCCCCCTTGGCAAGGATTCGCGGGCCTACCCTTTACGGTCGAATCGCCCGTGCCGGGACGACTTGATCCGGGTCTTCAGCGCCGATAACTGCCGGCCCAGGTCTTCCTTGATTTCTCGGACCCGGCGGACGGCGAGCGCGTGAGTGCCCAAGACGTCCTCTAGGTGACGCTTGGCCTCTTCCCGTTCTCCGGCTAATGCAGGATCGGTCGCAAGCCGTCGGGTCAATGCCTTAAACACAGCCGCGCCGTGCTCCTTCTGATACCTCCGATCCAGATCCTCCAGGAGGCGAATGCCCTCTTCCGCTTCCCCGACACGCCCGATAATGCCCGCGGGCGGGTCGTTCGAGAGGTCCCGCCAGGTCTGTTTGAGCCGGCGCAGGAGCGTCGTTTTTTCGGAGAGATACCGCCGGATCAGGACGTCGGAACCGGCCGGATCAGCCGCTCCGCGTCCCCAATTACCGGCGTCTCCGACGTCGGCCGGATGAGAATCAACCAGAAATGCTGAATCCTCCCATGGCCGGCCGCTGGGCCGGCCCGGACTGTGTGGACCTCTCCGCCTGGGCCGGCATTTTCTTGATGGCTTCGTCCCAGGTCGACAGAAGGGCTGACAGCATTTTTTCAACCTCGACCAGCGCATCCACGTTTTTTTTCATGTTGGCCTCGATGAGGCGACGGTTCATGTAGTCGTAGAGCCGGTAAAGATTCTGGGCGATGGGCCCGGCTTCCATTTTCAGAGAAACCATTAACTCCGTGATAATGTCCTGGGCTTTGATGATATGATTCGACACCGTGTCGTATTTTTTCGTCGGCAGAGCCTCCCGCGCGCTCCTCACGGATCGGACGGCATGCTCGTACATGAGCAGGATCAGCTGTTCCTGGGTGGCGGTCTCGATCTGGACTTGACGATAATTTTTAGCCGGATCCTTGTTCATACAATTGCTGCCATGCCCTCCCGACTTTTTTCCGGAGATCCCCGGCCAGTTCCACAGCGGCGGCGCTCACCACCGTGTCGACCGGGCCTCCCGCGTCACGATGACGCCGATACACCCGCGATTCCAGCGCGCTTCGGAACAGCTCGTCGGCCGAAATCCCCGCCGTCAGCCGGTCCTCAATCTCCGAAGTCACCTGCCGGATTCTGCCCGGGACTGACCATGCAGGCGCGGTCGGCGCCCTCTCCTTATCTATTATCGGCTCGTTTTCCAATTCTCTCAACGTCTCGCATCCTTGAGCCCCGCGAACGGGGACGGCCGGAAAAAGGTGCCGGCACCGGCCTTCGTATCCGGTCAGGGCCTCCTCGACCTGACGGCGGTATGCCAGGAGATTCTCGCCCGTGCGAACCGCTTCCTCATCCACAACAATTCGCCGTGGCGCATGGTCGGCGGCGGACCGGAAAGCGACTGACTCGAACGTCTCAAAGCGATTGCTTCCCGATACCCACTGCCGGATCCTGGCCGTGCCGCGGCTGTGAGTCATCGGAACCGATCCGGAACCGACAGAGAAATCGGCGCCGACCAGAACTAAATCCGTCGCGCCGAGCTGGAATGCCAGGTCGACCGCGGGAATGATGACTGACCCGCCCGCGGACAGTACGCCGGGCGGGCCGAATCGGTCGGCCAGCCACTTCTCCAGAGGATGGTCGCCGCAAAAAACGTGACACCGGCAGCTTTCCAACATCCGAAACAGCTCCGGATGCAGGCCAACCGAAACGATCCAGTCCAGCCGTCGCCGCTCCGGCTCCGGGATTAAACGCAGGGGATCGGCTTCTTCCGGCCGGGGATCCAGACAGATAACGGCGTCGGGCCGGATTCCCCATTCCAAAAGAGACGGCGCGGCGCTCAAAGCGGCCACAATCCTAAGCCGGCCCTGAACGCGGGCCAGCTCCTCCGCCGATCGGTCCAGACTGGGACCCGAGGCCACGACACAAACCCGTGCCGCCTTTGATCCTGAAATCCATGACTTGAGCGTCGACATCCGGCCCAGCCGCGGAATCTGCGTCACAATATTCGTGACGATCAGCTCTCCTATCGCCAGATAGGTCTGGACCTCTGAAACCCTATCGTTGAATTCCCGCCGCGCCAATTCAAAAACCGCCGCCGCGTAGCCGCTCAGAATGGGCTTCAACGCCGGCGCCAAAACGCCGCGAAACCGGATGACCGACAGGAGGTCCAGATCCCGAACATGCTGGCACAAGGCCTCGGCGGAATCGACGATCGTCAGCCGGGGATCGGCCGGCGTCGCTGCCTGTCGAAGTTCTGGGAAAGGCTCATAATAGATGAGCTGAAAACCAGTCCGCGCGGCCAAAATCGTCCGAATCAGCCGCACGCCTCCGCCCATCAGCGCCACACACTCCCCGTCCAACAGTGCCATGGCCTCGGCCGACCGCATCGCGTCCCGATCCGGATCGTATTGGCTCTCCAGCCAGTATCGCCTCCCGCCGCAGTCGATCACCGGCACGGACTGACCGCTTCGCGTCATCTCCATCGTCAATCGATAGGAAGGCAGGCGAGGTTGGGTTGATTCACTCACGGCGCATCTAAACACTCCCGGTAAGCCATGGTCAAGCATCAACTTGACCGTCTTCGTAATATTGGCCATACTTTAGACCGATATGGGAACTATGCGGACTTTGAGACGGCTCGGGGCGGCTGGTGGGGCGTGCCTCCTGACCGCGCTCCTTTTGACCATGCCAACCGCGGCGCCGGCGGTCGATCAGACCAATACCACAACCGTCGACCGCCCGGATGTCGGCAAGGCAAGGGCGTCGCTTGAACTCAATAAAAACCTTGGTCAGACGACATTCCTCGACCGGCAGATTACGGGACTCGCCCTGGCACCCAACTCGTTTTCGGCCACCAAAGTCCAGCGTGGGGCCACGCTCGATATGTACTTCACCTTCGTTGCCGGGTCCCTCATCGGCAGCCGGCAGGGGATCGGCAGCGAGTTTGCGGATCCGATTCTCTCCCAGATCTCCGCCGTCCAGGGGAAATGGACGTTCTGGCGGGAGGGACCATTCTGGCCGAGCGTCGCGACGGGCTTCGATCTCAACCTAGACTTTAATTTCCGCGGCGGCGCGCCGTTCTCGCGATTCAAGAGACTGTCCTTGCCCAGTTTTTTCGCCGTCTCCAAAACCATCTATCCCAAGACCGGCACCTACCTGACGTTCGGCCGGTACTCCTCCGCGCAGATGGGACACATCGCCTACCTCACCCGGTTTCTCGACCCCAAAGCCGCCTCCGTGCCGTTCGCGGGGATCGATTTCAAAGTCAAAGACCCATCCAAAGGATTCCGTACGGAAATCTATTTTCCGGCCGGACACGTGGACGGGGCCAAGATCATGAACACCTACATCAAGGCGGTGCAGGCGATGCCGCTGACGCTCTTTACCTACGCCCGCAGCGACGCCGGCCGGGCGGTCGCTCTTTCGTTTTCGTTCCGCTACACCATCTATCCGGCGCCCCGGATCGAACGGTACAAGAAAAAGCGCTGGTGGAACCCGCTGTCCTGGTACCAGGACGACAATAAAAACATGGCCGCCCGATACGCCCTTCAGGGCGATCAATTTTTTCAGCAGAGCCAGTTCGCCCGGGCCAAGAAGAAATATCAGGACAGCCTCTTTTTGGATGACGCATCGCCCGGAGTCCACTACAACATGGCGATGACCGCCATGCAGATCGGCGGCGAGGAGGAAATGTCACGCGCGATTTTCCATTTCAACCGGTCCATCGACCTCGGCGGGGCCGACGCGTCGAGACTCTACGCGCTCGGCCTGGCTTATTTCAAGGTCGGAGAAAAAGACACCGCCCGGCAGGTCTGGTCCGACGCGCTGAAATTCGATCCCACCTACTCATCCGCTCAACGCGCCCTCACGCTGCTCGACCAGCCCAAGGGCTAGATCACGCACGGCCTAACACATCACCCTCAGAACACCGTATAAAACGCCGCCGCCAATGGCCAGCCACAGAGTGGACTGCCAAAACTCCCGCGCGGCGTTCCGGATGTAAACCGCCGCCAGGCCCCAGGCCAGAGGCAGCGAGATGGGCATTCCGATCTCGGTAAATATCGGCTGGGTGTAATGCCAGAGGCCCTTCTGAATGGAGAGATACTCCCCGAATGTCCCGCCGGCGCCGGCCACCAGAAACGTCAACACATCCAGGGGCGATCGCCAGATCGTCAGACCCACCGCGAGGAACAGAACGTAGTAGTATGAAATGTATTCATTGATCCTCAGAAATACCGCCCGCAAAAATAAAAAAAAGATTATCCCCAACCCAATCCCCAGAACCCGTTTGACCGGATCCCCGAACGTCTGCCAGACGCCTTCCAGAATCTCCGCGATGAGAATAAAGACGGCATACAAATATCCCCATACCAACCCGATCCAAACCGGAAGACCATCTCGAAAAATCGGGAAGTGATATTCCCAAAGATGAAACCGATGGACACAGATCCATTCGCCAATCCCGCCCAGCGCGAACGCCACCAGCATGATCTTGAGGACGGCCCCCTGCGGCCGCGCTCGCTCCCAGTACAAAATGCCCGCCCATCCCAGCGACAGCGCGCCGGCGCACAGCCACTGATTCGCCGATAGATACAAAACTACACCGATGACGTATAGACTGAACCCCGCCAGCGCCGCCGCCTGAATCCATGCCGTCCGCGACCGGTACAGCGTCCTGCTGAAATTCGATCCGCCCGCGGCCGCGGCCCGGATGACAATCGGCTTTGACGGAGCTGGGTCGGCTGGATTCATCAAAACCTCTGACCAAAAAACAAATACCCCGTAAACCCTACCATCCGATCCGCCGGCCGCACGCCCTCCTGCCGGCGCACCAGAATCTTTCGCTCCAGAATCTCCATCGCGCACAGCTCAACAAAGCCCGATTCCTCCGCATCGAGATAGAGCCGCTTGAGCTGCTCCGCGTTCGGAATGATCGACGCCAGCACTCCACCCGGCCTGAGCGAATCGAACGCCGGTTTGACGGCCAGCCATGGCTCCGGCAAATCCAATACAACCCCGTCCACATCCCGAAGCGCAAATGATCCGCCGGCTTCGAGAATCGAAAATGTCACCCAGTCGCCCAAACTTGCCCGCTCGATGTTCTCCCTGGCCACCGCCTGGAACTCGGCGCTCCGGTCGAAGGAATACACCCGGCCGGAAGGCCGGACGAGCGTGGCCAGAAGAGTCGTGAGAGACCCGCTGCCCGATCCCATCTCTACAACTCGACTGCCAGGTCCGACCGACAGCTCCAGCGCGATTCGCGCCGCGTCCTTCGGATAGATGATCTGCGTCTTTCGCTTGACCTTCATCATCCGCTGAACCAGAGTCGGCCGAAGAGCGATGAGTGTCTTTCGAAGATGCGTTTCGACCGCCTCCCCTTCCGACCGGCCGATCACGGCGTCGTGCTTGATAACGCCGTCATGCGTGTGAAACGTCCGGCCGGCGATCAGCTCGACCAGATATGACCGCCGACCCCCGGCGTCCTTCAGCAATACCCGCTCCCCTGCGGCGAAGGGCTGGGAATGGATCGATTCGTCCATATCTCTAGGTTGGAAACTTGCCGATCATCATCTCGAATTCCTGGCCCGACATCCGCGGCACGCCCAATTTTTCGGCCTTATCGAGCTTCGATCCCGGATCCTCCCCGACCACCAGGAGATGGGTTTGCCTGGTGACGGAACTGACGGATAATCCGCCCAACCGCTGCACGGCATCTTCCGCGGCCGAGCGCGTCAGGGTCGGGAGCGCGCCGGTGATGACCACTCGCTTTCCCTTCAGAGGATTGTCCACCGCCAAAGAAGAGCGCTCCGGAGATTTGGGCCGCAGGCCCACATGGACCAGATCGTCCAGAAGGCGCCGGTTCAGATCAAAAAACGCCGCCAGACTCTCCGCCATCTTCGGGCCGATGCCGCCGATGGCCGCAAAATCCGCCTCACCGGCAGACCGGATGCGATCCAGACTTCCAAAATGAATCGCCAGATCCCGGCTGGTGACACCGCCGATATGCGGAATACCCAGCGCCGCTATAAACCGCTCCAGCGGAGATTCCCGCGTCCGATCGATCGCCGCCAGCAGATTGTCCACTCGCCTCTTCGCAAATCCCTCCAATGACAACAGTCGCTCCACCTGGCCTGACAGACGATAGATGTCGGCAATCGTCGCGATCAACTTCGCCGATACCAGCATCGCCACCACCTTCTCGCCCATACCCTCGATGTCCACGCCGGATTTGGAGGCGTAATACTCCAGCCGGCGCTCCAGCTGCGCGGGACAGGACAGATTCGAGCATCGCAAGGCCACCTCGCCGTCGTATCGCGAGAGCCGCCCGGAACAGGATGGACATTTCCGCTTCGGCATAAACTGCTTCAATTTTTTCCGCCGCTTCTTGCGCAGGACCTCCACCACCTGCGGAATAATCTCCCCCGACTTCTCCACTAGAACCCGGTCGCCCTCCCGGACATCAAGCCGGCGGATTTCGTCAAAATTGTGCAAACTGGCCCGCGATACGGTCGTCCGGGACAGAAACACCGGCGGATCGAACACCGCTGTCGGCGTGATCGCGCCCGTTCGACCGACACTGACCTCTATTGTCTTGATACGGGTCTCCGCGCGCTCCGCCGCGTATTTGTAGGCGATCGCCCACCGCGGCGACTTGGCTGTCTCCCCCAGACGCTGCCGGTCTGCCAGACGGTCGAGTTTGATGACGGCGCCGTCCACATCAAACGCCAGATGCGCCCGGTCGGTATAGAGCCGCTCGATTTCCGTGAAGAGGCCGTCCACGCCGGCCGGCGCGGACACCCGTGCCCGGCCCGGTGGAGTGAGAAATCCTACGGAGTCAAAAAAATCCAATACCTCCCAGAACGACGCAAAGCGGGATCGATCCTCACCGGCGAGATGCCCCATCGAATGGGCGATAAAGGCGAGCTTCCTCCTGGCCACTTCGGCCGGATCCAGAAGTTTTAATGAACCGGCGGCGGCGTTACGGGGATTGACAAAAAGAGACTCGTCGTTTTTTTGCCGCGCCTTGTTGAGTTCCCCGAATGCCCGGTTGTTCATGAACACTTCTCCGCGGACCTCCATCGTGATCGGCTCCGTCAGACGCAGGGGAACCGTCGCCAGCCGCTTGATGTTCTCCGTGATGTCATCCCCGGTCCGGCCGTCCCCGCGGGTCAGCCCTCGGAAAAGCTCGCCCGACTGATACTGGAGATTGACTCCCACACCGTCAATCTTCGGCTCCACCACAAAGCCCGCGTCGCTTCGCTCAAGTCCCCGATACACCCGGTCCACAAATGCCTGCATCTCTTCCCTCGAATACGCGTTGTCCAGCGACAACATCGGCTGACCGTGCGGGCAGCTCTTGAATCCGTCAATCCTCCCGCCGCCGACCCGCCGGGTAGGCGATGCGGGGTCGGCCAGATCCGGATGCCGGTCCTCCAGATCCTGAAGCTCCCGATAGAGCCGGTCATACTCGGCGTCGCTGATCTCCGGATGCGCATCGATGTAGTATTTCCGGTTGTGCCGCTCGATTTCCCGCCGCAGGTCCGACACGCGCCGCCGGCTGGACGCTGTCACGATCAGCACAGGCTCGCCATGTGGGGCAAACCCTCTGAGCCAGTCCACCCGGCAGGCGAAACCATCAGGGCATCTCTTCCTTTGCTGCCCCGGACTCCATTCCGAATTTTTTGAGTTTCATCAGCAGCGTCGTGCGCTTTAGACCCAGCATCTTCGCCGCTTCCGTCTGATTCCCGCGCGTCCGGCGCATGGCCTCCCGCATGAGACGCCGCTCGTACTCGTCAACCAGCTCCTCGTAGGGCGTCTGCCCGCCAACCAGATCCTCCGGCCGATCCGACCCCAGCCGGGGCGGAGATTCCACCAGCACGACCGATGCGATGGCGTCGCCCGATGCCAGCGCCACCGCGCGCTGGATCACATTCTCCAGCTCCCGCACGTTGCCGGGCCAGGAATATTTCCTCAGACTGTCCAGGACATCCGCCGTCACCGTCATCGATGATTTGCCGTACCGCTTCGCGTAGACCCTCAAAAAATGATCCGCCAAGAGGTCCACGTCCCCCGGCCGGCGGCGGAGCGGCGGAATTTCTATGGGAATCACACTCAACCGGTAGTACAGGTCGTCCCGGAACTGCCCCATCTGAGTCAGATCGAGCAGGTTCTTGTTCGTCGCCGCCACCACACGGATGTCCGCCCTCAACGTCTCGTGACTGCCCACTCTCCGAAACTCGCCGCCCTCCAGCACGCGCAGTATCTTCGGCTGAAGAACCATCGGCATGTCGGCGATCTCGTCCAAAAATAATGTCCCGCCGCTGGCAATCTCCACCAACCCGAACTTTCGCCGGTCCGCTCCCGTAAACGCGCCCTTCTCGTAGCCGAATAACTCCGCCTCGAGCAAATTCTCCGGTATCGCCGCGCAATTCACCGCGACAAATGGAAAGTCCTTCCGCAGACTCCGCAAATGAAAACTTCGCGCAATTAACTCCTTGCCGGTCCCGCTCTCCCCTGTGATCAGGATGCTGGCATCCGTGGGAGCCACCCGGCCCACCAGGTCCAACAGCTCCTTCATCTTCACATCCGTGGTGACAATCGCCTCGGTCAGGACGCCTTGGGACGGCGCGTCCCGGCGCGTGGGATGTCCCACGCGCTGAAGAACGCGCTCCACGTCCGTGATCGAAAACGGCTTTAATAAGAAATCGTCCGCGCCCAGCTTCATCGCCGCCACCGCCGTGTCGACCGTGCCGTAAGCCGTGATCACGCAAATGTGACATCTCGCGTGCTTCGCGCGGATCTCCGTAATCACGCTCAACCCATCCCCGTCCGGCAGCCGGATGTCCAAAAAAGCGGCCGAAAAATCCGCCGTTCCCAGCTTGTCCCGCGCTTCCCGCAGACTGTCCACCCGCGTGACTGCAAACCCGCTCTGACTGCCCGCCTCGGTCAAAAAATCCCCCATGATCGGCTCGTCATCCACAACCAATAGATGCTTCATGAAAATGAATCCACCCGTCGCTTCCTATCAAATACCCGACGCGGACCGCCGCCCATCACTAGGCCGCCGGTATCGCAATCCGGACCGTGGTACCGCCGCCCGGAAGACTCTCCACTTTCAGCGATCCGGAGAATTCCTCCTCGATGATCTTCTGCACGATGGGCAGCCCCAGCCCCAGGCCCTTGTCCTTCGTTGTATAGAAGGGATCGAAAATCCGCGACGGCTCCCCATGGATGCCGCCGCCGTTGTCCTGAATCTCAATCAATACTTCCCCCGCCCGGCGCTGAACCGACAACCCCACCCGGCCTTCCCCCATTCGACAGGCCTCAATGGCATTTTTCATCACGTTCACCAGCGCCCGCTTGAAATGCTCCGGTGAACCCGAAAGCTGAACATCCGGCGCTGTGACTTTAACGAACACGCCCCGGCTTTCCGCCAGAAATGAAATCTCCGCCGCCGCCAGATCCGCCACTTCACCCAGCTTAAACTGCCTCTCCTTCTGCGGCTGGCGCTCGAGCGATAGCTCCAGAAACTGGTTGATCGTGCTCGATATGCTCGTTACGCCGTCAATCACACGCTCCGACAGTTTCACCAGCCGCGGCTCCTTCTCAAGCTCTTTTTTCAATAGCGACGCGAACCCCTCGATCCCGCCCAGAGGGTTCTTGATCTCATGCGCAAACTCCGCCATGAGCCGCCGGTATATCCCCAGATGCTCCTTCCGGGCGATTTCGGCGCGAAGGCGCTGCAGCTCGGAGATGTCCAGGGCCGTGAACAAAACCCACGTCGAACCGTCGCCATGAACAAATCGCGTCGTCGCGTACTGGATCGGAATCTGCGCGTGGTCCCCCCGAAGAAGGATCCCCTCGGCAATCCGGACCTCCTCGCCCAGATGGAGACACCGGAGGATCGGGTCGATGTCCTTCCGGGAAAATAAAAAAATGTCTTCGCAGAGCCGCTTGTCCAGCAACGCCTCCGCCGACACGTGTCCCACCAGAAGGAGCGCCGTCCGGTTCACCAGACGGATCCGACCGGTGTTGTCTACCGCAATCACCGCCGCCTGACTAGCCGCCAGTACCCGGTCCAGAAAATCCCTCGTCTGGCGGATGTCGTCGTGAATCAGCCGGTTTTCCATCAAGAGCTGCGAATAATCCCGGATCGCCCGCGCAATCTCCAGGTCCTCGTCCTTGAACCAGATCTCCTCGTGCCGGTCAAAAAAAACTATGCTCGCCGTGTTCTCCCGGACCCGGAACGGAACCACCAGAACCGAATGACACCGGGCCGGAATGTCTCTCTGACGGCGCAGCACCCGCACGTCACCCTCGATATCGGCGCTTTGAATCCATTCGTGAAACGGATGACCCGACCGCACGACCGGCAGCGGCCGGACGTGGCCCTCCGGAAGATCCACGGCGTGCTGCACCGCCCGCAGGTTGTTTTTGATCCGGATCAGCACGGCGGATTCGGGCCGAAGCACGTCGACCATCTGTTTGAATATTTCGTCGAAAAAAAGATCCGCATCGGCCCGGCCCTCGATGGTCGATACGTTTCTCAGGCGGCGCATCGTCGTTACCTGGGCGATTTTCTGAAAGGTCTCCCGCTCCTGCCGCATCTTCTGCTCCACCAGAAACCCCAGAATGATCGCCACGGTAAAGAGAGGAATGATCAGAGTGAGATTCGCCGGGGTGAACAACTCAAACCCCGGCGTGCCGGAGGCGGCGGATATGGCGTACAACATCGTGATGAAAAATGTCGTCCCGACGCTGCCCACCAGCCCAAAGGATAGACCGCCGGAAAAAACGGCGAACAGATACAGCCAGAACATGACTTTCTGGTACTCGTGGCTCGCCATGACGGAAAAATGAGAGAAGAAGATGTACATCAGTAAAACCGTCAGATTCGCCTCCGTATACGGAAACCGCTTCCGAATCCACGGCTCGGCGATGAAAAACAACACGACCGCCGACATGAAGAGGATGTAGAAGTGAGTCGGGAGCTCCTGAAAATAGGTGAAGGTGATGATGAGGGTCAGGACCAGCATGAACAAACTCAGAAATAAAAACCAGCCCCATGTCTCCCGGCCGGTTTCGGTCCTTAAATACCGGTAAAAGCGCTTGAGTTGTTCGATGTCAGATCACTTGACGAGATTGATCATTTCAAACATCGGAAAAAACATGGCCATCACGATCATCCCGATCGCGGCGCCCATGAATACCACCATCAAGGGCTCGATCAGCGATGACAGCGCGCCGACGGTCTCGTCCACAATCAGATCGTAGTTGTCCGCTATCCGGGTCAGCATGTTGTCCAGCGAGCCTGTCTCCTCCCCGACGGCGATCATGTGCGTCACCATCAGCGGGAAAACCTTCGACCGGTGCAGCGGCTTTGAAATGGTCTCCCCCTGGCTGATCGACGCCGATACGTCGTCCATCACGATGGCCAGGACCTCATTGCCGATCGTGTCCTTCACGATCTTGATCGATTGCAAAATCGGCACGCCGCTGGCGACCAGAGTCCCCAACGTCCGGGTGAACCGCGAGATCGCGACTTTGAGGATCAGATCGCCGAATACCGGCAACTTCAGCTTGATCTTGTCCACCTGCATCCGGCCCCGGCCGGGCTGGTCATACCACTTGTAGAGAAACACAATTCCGACGCCGGACACCAAACATAACCACCAGTAATTGACCAGAAATCCGCTGATGGCGACCACAATGACCGTCGGCAGGGGCAGCTTGACACCCATCTGCATGAACATGTCCGTAAACGTCGGAATGATCTTCACCATCAGAAAAGTCACCACGGTTATCGCAATCACGGCCATCACCGCCGGATACGTCATCGCGCCCGTGATCTTGGTCCGCAGCTCCGCATCTTTCTCGGCGAAAACCGCCAACCGGTCCAGCACTTTCTCCAGCACGCCGCCTACTTCCCCCGCCTTCACCATGTTGACGTATAACGGCGGGTAATATTTCTTGTGCTTCGACAGAGCCTCTGAAAACGCGCTCCCGCTCTGGATGTCCGCGTTCAACGTCGAAATCAGCTCCTTGAACGCCGGATTCTCCGTCTGCTCCTGAAGAATCGTCAGCGCCCGCAAGAGGGGCAAACCCGCGTCCAAAAGAGTGGCCAACTGCCGGGTAAACATCGTGATCTCTTCCTGCTTGACCCCGCGCTTGAACATACCCCCCAGACCGCCGCCGGCGTCCTTCTTTTCGGTGATGGAATATGGCCGCAGTCCCATCTCCCGAAGCCGCGTCGACGCCAGCTTCTCGCTCGCAGCCTCGATCGTTCCCTCGGTCTCCTTGCCCCCCGCATCCATCGCCTTGTATGTGAATAGTCCCATGGCTGATCCCTTCGCCCCGCTTTAGATCTGCTTCTGAACTTCGTCGCGGTCCTGCGCGCGCAGCATGACTTCCTGATGCGTGATCAATCCTTTTTGATAGAGCGCAATCAAATGCTGATCCAGTGTCTGCATCCCCAGCTGCCCGCCGGTCTGGATCGCCGAAATGATGTTGTGGGTCTTCTTGTCCCGGATCAGATTCCGGATTCCCGGCGTCACGATCATGATCTCGTACCCGGCCACCCGGCCGGCGCCGCGCGCCTTCGGACACAGGGTCTGCGAGATCACGCACTCCAGCGCGGTCGATAACTGCGTCCGGATCTGCTCCTGCTGGTCCGTCGGAAATACGTCGATGATCCGGTCGACCGTAGAGGATGCGCTATTGGTGTGCAGGGTCCCGAAGACCAGGTGTCCGGTCTCGGCGGCCGTGATCGCGGCTTCAATCGTCTCCAAATCCCTCATCTCACCCACCAAAATGACGTCCGGATCCTGCCGCAACGCCCGCTTCAGGGCTTCCTTGAAGGACGGCACGTCCACCCCGATCTCCCGGTGCGTCACAACACACTGCTTGTGGGGATGAACAAACTCGATCGGATCCTCCACGGTGATGATATGACCCGACCGCTCGGTGTTGATCCAGTCAATCATGGCCGCCAGCGTCGTCGTCTTGCCCGAGCCGGTGGGGCCGGTCACCAGAACCATGCCCCTGGGTTTTGTCAGCTGCGCGATGATCTGCTTGGGAAGCCCCAGCTCTTCGATGGAATAGATGCGGTTGGGAATCAGGCGCAGGACCATGCCGTAATAGCCCCGCTCCTTGAATATCGAAGCGCGGAACCGGCACTTGTTCTCGTACGAATATCCGTAGTCCGATCCGCCGTGCTGCTCCAGCCGCGTCACATGCTCGTCGGGCGTGATCGATTTCACGATAATCTGCGTGTCGTCCGGAGCCAGCACCGCGGTCTCGATGTTCACCAGCTCGCCGTCAACCCGCAATACCGGCGGCCGGCCCACACGGATGTGAATGTCCGATGCGCCCCGCTCAATCGCCAGCTCCATCACGTCATGAAGATACATAATCTGATACCTCTATCTGTTCAGCTCTCAAGATTCAACGCCTGCCAAGCGTTGGACCAACCCGGTGGGCAACCATAGGTTAACCGTTGGCCACCACCTCTTCGATCGTCGTCATCCCCAGCGCCACCTTCCGGAATCCGTCCTCCCGCAGCGTCCGCATGCCGTTGCGGATCGCCGCTTCCTGAATCACATAGGACGGCTTGACCTCCAGTATCAGCGCCTTGATCTCCTCGCTCACCACCATCAACTCAAATATCCCCGTTCGACCCTTGTACCCCGTGAAATTGCAGGTCTCGCAGCCTGCCCCCTTGTAAAACGTCGTCCGGGCCGCCACGTCCGGGGGAAAATTCACCTCCTTCAGTATCTTTTCCGAGGGCTGATAGACCTGCTTGCAATTTTTGCAGATCGTCCGGCACAACCGCTGGGCCATGGCGGCCTGAAGAGAGGAGGCAATCATGAATGGACTGACGCCCATGTCAATCAGACGCGTGACGGAACTGGGAGCGTCGTTGGTGTGAAGCGTTGAAAAAACAAGATGCCCCGTCAGCGCGGCGCGAATCCCCACCGACGCCGTCTCCAGGTCACGCATCTCCCCAACCAAAATGACGTCCGGAGACTGGCGAAGCATCGAGCGAAGACCCGTCGCGAACGTGAGGCCGATATGGCTGTTGACTTGCACCTGATTGATTCCGTCCAGCTGATACTCGACAGGATCCTCGACCGTGATGATCTTGCGGTCGGGTTTGTTGATCTCATTGAGCGCCGAATACAACGTCGTCGTCTTGCCGGAGCCGGTGGGACCGGTGACGAGGATGATGCCGTTGGGTTTGCGAATGAGATCGTTGAAAATCCGAAGATTATCCTCGATGAACCCCACCTGGGCCAGACCCAATGACACGGACCCCTTGTCCAGAAGACGCAGCACGCAACTTTCGCCGTAAATGGAGGGCAGGGCGGAGACGCGAAAATCAATCTCCCGGCCCAGCATTTTGATCTTGATCCGGCCGTCCTGCGGAATCCGCTTTTCCGCGATGTCCATCCCGGACATGATCTTCAGACGCGCCTGGACCGCCCCCTGGAATTTTTTGGGAATCTTCGGCTGATGGACCAGCACCCCGTCCTGCCGGAACCGCACGTCAAACTCTTTTTCGTTCGGCTCGAAATGAATGTCGCTGGCTTTGTTCTTCAAGGCCTGCATCAGCAGCATGTTCACCAGCCGGATGATCGGCGCCTGCTCGGCCGCGGTCGCGTCGTCCGCCAGAAGGGCCGCGTCACTTTTGTCGTCCACGACCATCTGAAGATCGTTGAGGACGTCGGTCAGATTCTCCTGCTGAACGGCGTAAAAGGTGTCGATCAGCACCGTCAGCTTCCGGGGATTGACCATCACAAAATCGAGGTTCGTCTCCAGGACGTGCCGCAGATCCTCCTGGGTCTTTAGATCCACAAAATCGGCGCAGGCCAGCTTCATGAAACTGCCGTCCGTCGCCAGCGGGAAAATTTGAAATTGCTGGGCGGTCATCGTGTCGAGCAGTTTGATCAGATCCTGGTCCGGCGCGTAGGCGTCGACGTCTTCGTAGGGCAGTCCCAGATGCTGGGCATAGATTTCGTAAATCTGCTCCTCGGTCAACAGCCCCATGTCCTGGACCGCAGTGATGACGTCCTTTTCCTCCGCCTGCATCGTCGCTTCGATGGCGTCCAGCTGCTCCTTGTTCAGAACTTCCATCTTCTCCAGTATCTTCAGCAACTCAACTGATTCGACCATGATCTAGTCCCGGATCGCCACGCCGGCTTCGACCGGGGCGACTCGAAGCACCTCTTCGAGAGACGTCAGACCCTGCAGGACCTTCAGCCAGCCGTCCTCGCGCATGGGACGCATGCCCAGTTCCATCGCCTTCCTGTGGATGATGTTCGCCGGTTGTTTCTCCACAATCATGTCGTTGATCACGTTGTTCAACTCCAACAATTCATACAGCCCCACCCGCCCTCTAAATCCCGTCATCGCACACTCGGTACATCCACGCCCACGATAAAACGTCTGATCCTTGAATTCCTCCGGCCGCTTGCCCATTTTTTTTAAATCCTCCGGATTCGGCGTGTAGGACTCCCGGCACGCGGTACAGATCTTCCGAACCAGCCGCTGTCCCACAATCGCCCGAATGCTGGAGGTCAACAGAAAAGGCTCACACCCCATGTCGATCAGGCGTGTGATCGCGCCGGCGGCTTCATTCGTGTGCGCCGTCGCCAGTACCAGGTGGCCGGTGAGGGCCGACTGGATCGCGATTCCGGCTGTCTCGGCGTCGCGGATTTCGCCGATCAGAATAATGTCCGGGTCCTGGCGCAAAATCGAGCGGAGAGCCGCGGCGAACGTCATGCCGACCTTTTCGTTCACCTGGCACTGCACCAGTCCCCTGATCTCATATTCCACCGGATCCTCCACGGTGATCAGCTTGATATCGGGCGAATTCACTTCCTGAACGCCCGCGTAAAGCGTGGTGGTCTTGCCGCTGCCGGTCGGACCCGTGACCAGCACAATACCGTTCGGGGCGCCCAAACTGTTTTTTAATCTTTCCGCGTCGTCCGGCTGAAACCCGAGCTGGGTGATCGACAGAACCGCGGCGGCCCGGTCCAGCAGGCGGAGCACCACGCTCTCGCCGAACATCGTCGGCAGACTCGACACACGGATGTCGATCTCCTTGCCCGCCAGCTTCACCCGGATTCGGCCGTCCTGCGGAAGACGTGTTTCCGCGATGTTCAGATCCGCCATGATCTTGACCCGCGAAATAATGCCGCTCTGCAGCGCGCGCGGCGGCGATGGAAGATCCTTGAGCACGCCGTCGATCCGCTCCCGGACCTGGAACCGGTGCTCAAATGGCTCGATGTGAATGTCGCTGGCCCGGTCCCGAAGCGCCTGCAAAATGACCATGTTGACCAGCCGGATGACCGGGGTCTGATTCTCAAGCTGCTCCGCCGAACCGCCCAGGACGCCGTCCACGTCGGTAATCAGCTGGACGTCCGTCTCGGTCAGCTCCTGCAAAACGCTTTCCACTGTCTGCGTCTGAATTCCGTAGTACTGCTCAATCGACCTCATGACATCCGACTCCGCGGCAATCACCGGCTCAATGTCCAGTCCCAGCATCAGCTGCAAATCATCCAGCGCCGTGATGTCCAGGGGATCGGCAACCGCAACAATCAACTTGCCGCCGATCTCCTCGATCGGAATCAGCTTGTGCTGCCGCGCCACCCGCTCCGGAATCTTGGCGCACAGCTCCTGCGTGATCAGATAGTCCGTGAGCCGGACATAGGGAATGCCCAGCTGCGCGGATAATGCCGCGGCAATCTGCTCGGGCGTGACCAGCCCCAGCTCCACCAGCGTCTGACCCAGCCGGTGACCCGTCTCCTTCTGACGCGCCACCGCCTGAGCCACCGCCTCCTCCGACAACAACCCCGCTTCGATTAAAATGTCCCCCAGTCGCCTGCGCTCGGGTATCGCCATGCTTACCCCCGCTCCTCTTGAGGCTTGCGGTTCGCTTCCAATTCCTGACCCGGCGGGGAAAGACGGTCGAGCGGCTGACTCAAAAAGAGATCGACGATTTCCTTGTTGATCTGACCGGCATCCGCCGCCTGCCTCATGATCTTCTTCGCTTCATCAATCGGTATCCGCTTTTTGTAGGGCCGGTCCGACGCGGTCAGCGCGTCATAGATGTCGGCAACAGCGAGGATCTGCCCTTCCAGCGGAATCTCCCGGCCCTTGAGGCCCTGCGGATAACCGGTGCCGTTGGGGCGCTCGTGATGTGTCGCCGCCCAGACAGGGACCTCTTTCATATCTTTCGGCCAGTAAATTTTTCCCAGGATGTCCCACGTCTTTTTGACGTGGTCTTTCATCACGGTGAATTCCTCATCGGTCAAATTCCCGCGCGATACGATCAGGTTCCGATGCTCCTGCTCCGTCAACTCCGCGATGTCCCGGCCCGCGATCCGGTGGACGGTCCCGCGCAGGCGATCCAGGTCCCGCCGGTCATCCGGAGAAATCGGTCCCGGAGTCAGCCTGCTCCGGATAAACGCCATGTCCCGGTCCAGCCTCGCGCAGAACGCGGCGTGGCTGCGCGAATCGGCCCCGCCGTTTTCAAGTAATCGAATATGCTCCCCGAGCTTGATCTGCTCAAACCTCTGCCAGATCGCCTCCACCTGGTGCGGCTCCAGTTTGTCCCGCTTGTTCAAAACCGCCTCGGGCACGCCGATCTTGCCGATGTCGTGCAGGAGCGCGGCGTATCGGAGTTTCTTGAGAACGTTCTCCGGATAGTGAACTTTTCGGAAGGGCGCGGCGTTCGAGTCGCTGATCATCCGCGCGATCCGGTCGGCATAGAAGGCCACCCGGACCGTGTGGCCGTAGGTGATCCGGTCCCGCTCGCCCAGAGCGTGAATCGATGACTCCACAAAGGATTCGAACAGATTCTCCTGGCTCTCAATTAGAAACGAATTCTCAAGCGCCACTCCCGCCAGCGCCGCGATGGAGGAACACATCTTTTCGTCCTGAATCGTAAACGACCCCCCCTTCTTGTTCAGAACCTCCATCACCCCCGTGATCGCACCCGTGTGCGTGCGCATCGGACAGGCCAGAATGTTTCGCGTGATAAACCCCGTCTGCCGGTCCACATCCGGATTGAATGCGCGATGCCGGTAGGCGTTTCGCACGTTCAGAATATCGCCCTTTCGCACCACCAGACCCACGATGCCCTTGTTCGCCGCCACACGGATGTTCCGGCCTTTCTCCCCCTGCGCCACCTTCGACCAAAGCTCCTTGCGCGATTCGTCGTAGATGAAAATGCTCGTTCGCTCCGCGCCCAGCAGCGCCGATGTCTGAACCGTCAGGATCTCCAGAATCTGATCGACGGTCCGCGTGGATGTGAGAAGCTTGGAAAATTCCAGAAGCGTGTAGAGAAGCTCGTTTTCCGCGCGCAGGCGCAGCCCCATGGAATTCTCAGCGGACAGAGAGTCCCCCACGGAGGTGGTCCCTCTCTTCATGCGCCGACGCTCTTTCGGTCGGCGAACCGGTCGAGCCTTTGTCCTAGAATGGACGGTTCGCTCCATATCCCAAAATTATATGGTTGTAATGGATGAGTGTCAATCCACCCGGATCATCCCGCAGCCGATCCTCGATCCGCTGCCGCCGTTGGCGGGACTGTCGGTGTAATCGTCGAGCTGCTCATGGACAATCACGGTCTTGCCCGACAGATCCTCCAGAGTGAAATTCGTCGTCCGAAACGTCATCCGGCCGCGTCCGTCTTCTCCGACTTCAATGTTCGGCATGTCCGCGGCATGATGCGCCGCCGGCGGATCGGCCGGTCGGCCGTGTTTGCCGGAATTTCCCGGGTCCCAATGCGGTCCGGCCTCCTTTCCGGCATCCCCGCAGGAATTCCCCGCATGAATATGCGTGCCATGCCGGCCGGGCGTCAGACCGCTCACCTCGATCTCCACGGTCACCACGCCCTTTCGATCGGCCCGTGCCTGGAAAGTCCCTTGCGCTGTGTTTGTGCCCAGCGGCTCAATTTTTGCCACGGCGATCCGGATTTTATTCCCGGCCCCGCCGCTTGTCTTGCCGACACAGGCCGCGCCCCAAATCATGGCCGCAACCGCCATCGCCCCGCATGCGGCATACGATCTCCTGCTCATGTCCATACCCTCCTTCAGTCCCTGTCAGGATTTCCCCTGACGGCAATCATGGTATCGGTAATTTCGATTGACGGAATGAATTCAGCCGCGCCCGGCCGAAATAGACGACCTTTTCTCCGACGCGATCGCCCGAGTCGATCGACGCCAGGCGCCGGCCCAGCTTTTGCTTGAATGTCACACGCCGGACGGTCAGTCCGGTGCCGGGTCCCTCTATGAGAAATTCTCCGCCCGCGTACATCATCACATGCACAACTTTTTCCGGTCTGTCGGCATTCGCTAAAAAGACCAGATCGCCCCGCTCAAGATCGGCCCGAATCAGCGGATCGGACATCATCCACTGCTCATGCGAATCCCTCGGTATCTGAATGCCCGCCGACCGGTAGGCCAGATGCGTCATCCCTGAACAATCAACACCGGTCACAACTCCGACCCCCGCCGCGGACTCCGGACTGAGTCCCCCCCAGTAGTAGGGAACGCCGATGAGTCGCCGGGCGGTCCTCCACACCTTCAGCCGGACAATCGATGCCGTCAGCGATCCGGAAATTGGCTCAATATGCTTTTGGTCGATCCGCGCCGGCCGGCCGTCGGACCCGGAAGTTTCATAGGCGCCGCCACTACGCCTCTGAAGAGTCACCACGCTCCCCAGCGGCAGACGAATGAGCGGTGGGCGTGCCCGAAGAAGGGTCGGAGCGGGGTCGGATAACGAATAGACCGGAGCCCACACACTCCGGACGATTCCAAAGGCCGGTGATTCGCCGACAATCGGCCGGAGCGCATCGGATCGCACCCACCCCGGATACCCCTCCCACTTCTTATGATGCGTGTACTCCCATTGATCTAGACTCTCCACCCGGACCCACTCGCCCCGCCGCTCCCGCTCGATCACCCGCTCACCGAAAACCAGCTGGAATTCCTGATTCGGATCGTGCGCCCGCGTGTCGGCCGCCGGATACCCAGGCTCGGATCGAAGATCCACCACGGGCGCGGCCACTTGCAGCAGGACTTCGGCGCACACCGGCATCTGCGCCGCCAGAACGCACACGCCGATGGCCACCCATCCGCCGGGCGGCCACGCAACTCCGATCGATCGGATCACTTGGCGCTGCGCGCGGCGGGGAAAACGGCCGACCACTGTTTTAAAAACTCATCAGGCTCAAAAAAATCTTCGAACCTCAGGCGCTCCACACCTGTGCCGTCAAGAACGATCGTCGTCGGAACGCCGTGAACTCGGTGGCGTCGCCGAATCTCCAGCGACTCCGGCGACTCGTACGAGGTGACATCCACCTTCAACCGCGCAGCTCCATCCAGCGCAACCCGCACCCGCGGATCGCTGAATGTCCGCTGATCCAGCTTCTTGCAGGGCACGCACCATTCCGCGTAGAAATCCAGAATGATCGGCCGACCCTGCGACCGGGCCTGGTCAAACGCGGATTGATCGTATTGGAGCCAGAAGGTGTCGTCGGGCGCATTGCGCGGAGCCGACACCGCGTAGGCGCAGCCGAGCAATGCCGCGGCCAGTATCCATCCGCCCAGTCTGACCGCCATAGTCTGTCGCGCCGAAACCGAGACCGAGGTGATCGCGGCCGCGGCCAAAATGACGGCGTACAGACGGCCTGTCAGACGGTCATCCATCATCGGCTCCAGAAAATAAATCCCCATCATCAGCAGCACAAACCCGAATACCCATTTCACCGCGCCTAGCCATGAACCGGACCTTGGAAGTCGATGCAGCTGATCTGAAAAAAACCCCAGGAGCAGATAGGGAACACCGAGGCCCGCTGACAGCACCGAAAAGAGAATCATGCCTTCCATCGCCGATTGCCTCGCGCTGACATACGCCAGCAGCGCCACCACAATGGGTCCGATGCAGGGCGCCGCGACCAGCCCGGCGGTGACACCCATGCCAAACGCGCCCAACGGCACTCGCCCCGCGGCGCCGGCTCGATTCAGGACCGACTGGGGCAGTCCAAATGGAAACCACCCAAACATTCCGCCGGCCAGATACAGCATCAGCATCGACAGGCCCACCAGCACCGCCGGGTGCTGAAGGACGCCGCCGAAAAGTCCGCCGGTTAATCCTGCGGCGATGCCCAGCAGGCTGTAGGTCATCACCATTCCCATAAAATAGAGAATGGCCCGGAATGCGGGCGAACCGGTTGCGGTGCCGCCAAAATAGGCGATCGTGAGCGGAATCATCGGATAGACGCACGGTGTCAAGTTCAGGGCGAATCCGGCGATGAATATCGCGAGGAGCGCCGCGGCCGGCCCGCGCTTCGAAAAAAGATCGGCCACGGCGTTGGCCGGCGCCGGCGGAGGGAAAGAGCCGGTCGAACGAGGCAACGGCGGCGTATCAAGGATGGGGATTGCGGCAATGGCCGGCGCCGGGATTGCGCGGGTCGAGACCGGAGTGGGATCCGGCATCGGTGCGGACATGGGCGCCCGATCCGTCGCCGCGAAAGCAGGGGGCACTTGGGCGCGGACAACGGCCGGCGGCAGGCATTTTTCCTCGTCGCAGGCCTGGTATCTCAATACCGCCGTCAGGGTCGACCGTTGGCCGCCTGTGGGTGGCTGGACTCTGGCAGTGATCACTACTTCGCCTTCGTACAGATCAAGCGGCTGATCCGAAACCGGCAGGGTCCTGCGAATTCCCGGCGGATAGTGAATGCCGCGGACAAAAATCCGATCGGCGCTTTCAAAACTGACGGTACTCGGAATGAGAAATTCCTGCGCCGGTTTCGCCGAGTTGATATGCCATCCGGGCGCCACCTGGACGGTGAGTGTGATGCGCAGAATCTCCGACGGCTCATTCGGCGTTTGTTCTGTCGCCGCCGACATCCGCACCACATCCGCCGGGCGGAGCGACTCCGCCGCGACCGGTGACGGCTGGTCGGGGGGTGCGCTGTAAATCATGAAGAGGAGAGCGAAGAAGAGCGTGCGGCGGATCACATCATTCATGTACTGGACGGAAGGATTTTTGTCAATGAATGGACTTTTTTTTGAAATCCGGTGTGGTAGACTCAGACCCTCTGTGAATTGGGGTATCGTCTAACGGTAGGACTGCAGACTCTGGATCTGCCTGTCCAGGTTCGAATCCTGGTACCCCAGGTAATTTTTAAAAAATCTCATTTTCGGCGGCGCCGGCGGCTTTTTGACGGAGATACTCGCCATTCTTAACGACAAGGTGGCCAAACGGTTTGCGGTACTCCGGCGTGAGTTGCTCATCCTTCCAATTAAAGTGTAACGCGTGTTTGGGGACCGTCAGTCCACCAGCGCGGCCAGTACGTCCTCGGCTTTCGATAGCTCGCTCTTCGCCTTCGTCAGACAGTCGTCAATGTCCGCGCTCGATATTTTGAGAATCTTTTTCGCCTCCTCCGACACCCTGGGCTGGGCGCGGTCGCCGGGGTCGCCGCAGACCATCTCCCTGGCGATGTAGTGACCCACATGGACGATCGATACCACAAATGGATTGACGGTGGCCTTCGGAGGGGCCGGATAAAACCGGATGCTTTCCTGAATCTGAAGCGGCAGCTTCCACCGTTCGGCCAGCATCGCGCCGACCTGACAGTGATCGATCGCGCAAACCGCCCGCTCCGCCCGCTCCAGCGGCATGCGCTTGCTCCTCGCCATCGCCACGGCCTCGATGAACAGCGCGTGGAGATACTGGTCGAGAATGACCTTCCCAATGCCGTGTAAAACGGCCGCACAGAAGACTTCCTCCGGCAACGGGTACTGCAGCCGCCGCGCCAGCATGTCGGCAAAGACTCCGGTGCCGATGGAATGCTCCCAGAACGCCCTGAGATCAAACGCGCCCTCGCCCCGGACGCCGAAAATTTGAACGACGGTGGCCGAAAGAGCCAGGCTTTTGACGGCGTTGAACCCAAGAATGACAATGGCCTGATCGACCGTGGAAATTTCGCGGGGAAAGCCGTAGTAGGCGGAGTTGACGATTTTCAGTATCCGGGCCGTCATGGCCGGGTCCGACCCGATCAGCCGGGAAACACTCTTGATGTTGCTTTTGGGATCCTCAAGGACGGTGAGAAGCTTGCTGAGAACCGCCGGCAGCGTGGGGATTTTTTCGATACCGTCGATGATCGTCCGGCACGATTCCGCCGCTTTTGACTTTGATTCCGAATCGGATTTGTCTTCGATGTCTATCGACATGCGGCCTCTTTTTTCAGGAAGCCGCCGGCCGTACCGGCGCCAGATCAAACCGGTGAGTATTCCGGCCGATCGGAATCACAATTGAATAAGACACGGCCGGCAGATATTGCGCGACAATATATCCCTCGGCCGTCTCGTTGAGCTGCAACGTCCGGGCGGAAAAAAGGACCTGCTGAAGCGACTGGTAATCAATACCCTTTTCGGACCACTCGGCCTTTAACTCCGCCAGCCGGGCGCCGGGCGAAGCCTCCCGATTTTTCAGCATCTGATAAACGCCGGCCAGGCTGGACCCCAGATTTTTAAATGCCTCCGCCTTCCCCGGCGAAAAAATCTTGAGGGACTTCGGCCGCGAGGATTCGTCGACGCCGGATATGCGGATCTGATCGGGCGAGACGCTCACGGGAGACTTGGAATAATTCTCGATGCGAACCCACAAGACAATGACCTGTTCGTGGACCAGCCCGAAAACCGATACGTCCGATTCAGCCTGGCGCGAAACTCCAAGCCGATATCCGCGCGCCTCGGCAATCTCCACGCCCTCCCGCGCCGATGGCGCCAGGGGGAATGTTTCCTTCGGCGGCGTACAACCGATCAGAGACAAACCCAGACACCCGATCAAAACAAAATCCCTCACTGTCATCCTTGCACGCTCACCCTTCCTATTTCTTGAGCTTGATCCGGACTTTCACCAGCCGCGTGCCTCCGGACTCACCCTTTTCATACTTCCAGTTGATGATCGATGAGATCCACCGCGCGTCAATGTCCTTGAATCCTGTCGTCTTCTCAATGTCAACACTCGTGACGTCCCCGTCGGGCGTGATGTGAACTCGAAACGTGCCAACGGTGCTCAACCCCTTTTCCTCATACCACCCCGGCAACTGGGGCTGGTCGGACCGGATCAGCTTTCTGCGTGTCACGGCGTCGCTTCCGGCCGGCGTGGCGGACTTCCCGTCCGCCGCGCCTTCGGCCGGCGCGGCCGCCGGGGTGTGTTCGGAGAGCGTCAGGAAGTCGAATTCGGAGGATATGTTTTCGATGTCCACGTCGAACGTGGCGCGAGCGACCGCGAATGTTTCCGCCGGCCCGTGTTGAACGGCGGCCGGCAGGGACACGGCCGGCGCCGCGATCTGGGCGCGATCGGCCATCGCGGGCTGAGAATGGCGCGATGGATCCGTCCACCGGTCGGGCTGTGCCGCCGGGGCGGCCGGCATATCCTGCTCGGCCCTCACGACCGCCACAGGCTCGCTGGTGGGCACCGTTCGATGCGCAACGGCGCTGCGGTCGCGCAGTTTTTCAACGCCGGGCATTGCGGAGGAACGTAATCCGTCGACCGCCTGACCGGATTGAAAAACCAGCGCCTTCGGTGCCTCGCGCCGGACAACCTCCACCGGAACCTCGTCGACTTTGGGAACACTAACGGCGTTAGACACCGGCCGGGCGGACACAGAAGATGTCCCCAGCTTCGACCGGGCCAGATCGACCGAGGACTGCTCAAGCGTGGAAACGGAGGCTTCCAGCGGTTTGGCGGCCGGCGCCAGGATCGGAACACCGGTGCCGGCGTCAAGCGG
>CAZHRJ010000016.1:0-2102 GCA_964534765.1 uncultured bacterium | reverse complement strand
CCTTGACCTGAACGGCATGCCGGTCCGCGACGCGGTCTCCCCGGACTTGCCGCCATCCGTCCGGCGCCGCCGCCGCCCGCTCGACCGGAACGGCGCGCGCGGTCTGAACCACGGGAATGTCCGCGACCGGATTATCTTTTTTCGCGACCGCCCGATGGATCGGCTCCGCGGCCGAAGACCGCACCGCCTCAACTTTCGAAACCGCCGCTGGCTGAAAATCGATCTCCGCTTTCCGCCGCACCACTTCTTTCGGCGCGTCCGCATCGCGCGGCATGTACTGCTCCGCCGCCTCCGGTTTTTGCGTCTGTTTTGGGTTCTCCATGCGCCTGGCGGCCAGGGCGGCGCTCTGCTCAATCGAAGAGATTTCTTTTTGAATGGGCGCTGGTTTGTTTTCCGAGATATCCGGCGCCGGCGGGTCCGGAGCCGGCGCGGGCAATTCAACGGCGGTTGGTTTGGCCAGCGCATCCGCCGCCAGATCCGTCCGATCCTCCGCCCAGAGGTCCGGAGCCCGCTGCGTCGGCTGATACTCCTTGGGCTGCACAATCTCCGGATGCTCCGTCCGATTCAACTTCGTCATTACGGTCTGGCGCTTTTCCGATTTGGCCTTTGACGCTGCCGGTGTCTTGGCGGCGTCTTTCGCCGCCTGCTCCTGGGGACTTGGCCTTGTGAGGTCGACTTCGGATAATCTCACCTGGATGACCCGAACGGGCGCGGGTTGGACCCGGGCCGCCTGGCGGTGAGCGATCAGGGCGAGAAGGGTGTAAAAAGCCACGCATGCAAATGCCGCGGACCGGCGGTCCCGGCGCAGTCGCTCCCGGTCAAGCCGATTTAGAGCGTCAGACATCGATCCGGTCCTCTACTTTGCTCCCGCGGATTCGAGAAGACCGATGAGCAACATCAATTTCCAGTCGACTTGAAACGTCACATCCGGCGTCAGATCCGGTTTCTCCCGGTCCGTCTGATCCAGCTTCGGTTTCTCCGCCCGGCCCTCTTCCCGATCCAGCTGGGACTCTCCGGTGGCCATGCCGTCCTGGAGATGGATCGTGTCGACCCGGGCGCGCACGGCAATCCCCCGGGTGTCCGTGACGTCGGATACGTCGATCTTCGAGCGGTCGGTCCCGTAAATCGTCATCTCATCCACTTCCTCTTCGGCCGCCGCTGCGGCGGATACCCCGCACAGCAAGGCCACAATCCACAGTCCGGCAAGAATCCTATTCATACGCCATTCCTCCACCCCAAGGGTCTCTTCTCCATATTATATACCGCCGCCCCGATCATTACTCATTTTTTTTTGACAAGCATCCTTGCCTCGGCCGTCTCCCTGGATTGCGGGTACTTCTTCGCCAGATGCCCGAATACCTCCTGGGCTTTGTCCATTTTGCCGGCCTTGGAATGAATCTGAACCACGCCCAGCAGCGCCGCCGGCTCCACTTCCCCGTTTTCGTCCGGCTCGTACTGGTCGATCACGTTGTAATAATGGATCAGCGCCTCCTTCGATCGGCCGGAACCGTCATAGAGACGCGCAATCTGCAGCTGGGCGGCGGCAGCCGCCGGCCCGCGAGTGCCGGCGAGTTCGTCCAGGACCACAATGGCCGCCGGCGTGTCTCCGGAAAGGATCAGCGAGTTGGCATAGGCGCGTTTTGCCCGCGCTTCCTTCGACGCGACCGGCTTTAAAAACTCCGCCGCCTGCGAGTATTGACCGCTCCCGTACGCCGCCAGGCCCTTGACCAGCCGCGACTCGTCCTCGACACCGGCCGGCGCCGGTTCCGCCGCCAGGAAAGTCAATCCGGCGGCGTTATCCGCGTCCAGATACATCACCGCCAGCATCTTGTATGCCGAAACCTGCGCCTCCGCCGTCAGATGGGCCCGGCCCGCCCAGGCGCGCTTTACGCGCGGCTCGGACTCCTTCGGACGCTTCGCGAAAAATTCAACTTCACCCAGCTTGAGCGCCGACCATGCCTGATAGTACGCATCGGGAGATTTCGGGTCGGCCAGAATTTTGAATTCCTCCATCGCGCCGGCCGTGTCCGATAACTCGATCTTCGACAGCGCGGCTCGATATCGCGCCGATATCGGTCCGCTCGACAGCTTCTCGCCCCTGA
>CAZHRJ010000015.1:0-33868 GCA_964534765.1 uncultured bacterium | reverse complement strand
ATAACCGATCCATCAAACATACCGCACTGTCCTTCTTCTTGGACTCGGCGGTTGTGCCACTTGTAATGTAAAATGCTTGATCGCGTGGATCGTTCGGACCTGCCACATACAATGTTGATCCCGAAAAAGCGTAAGCCAACTCCTCCCAGATGGGCGTGTAACCAATATTACCTTCGTAGTTGACAGCTTGTCTGCTGAGTAGACGGGCCTGGGCGGGAACTTCATTCGAAGAAATGCCGATGTTCTGCAACACCGTATCACTGACAGTCCACGAAACCGAGGCCGCTGATATGCCCGGCGCCGCATAGTTGATGAGATTTGGAGTCGCCGTCTCAGACTTGGTAAAACTTGCCTGAGCTGTATATAGGTGGTTCACTGCACTACGAGCTCCAATTGTAACAAAAGCCAAATACAGGGTATTGGAACTGCGTCCGAAAGCTATGGACGTAATGGAGTCAGTCACAAGGGCTCCATGCGCAGCTGTGAATCCTGTGTCGATCTGAGCGTACGTGTCCGACACAACAGGATCGGAATGCTGACCGGCGGCAAAAGCCTGATTCGCCGTATGTGAAAGCTCCCATAGAATCAGGGAATCACTGTTGCCCGCATACCCAATCCGGCCAGATGCCGAGGCTATCACTGTCACGAAGTCCCGGGTGTCTGTAGAATTCCTCTGCTCGACCGCAATACCCACATCCGTAATGCTGTTGAATGTATCCTTGGTCAACCGCTGAACATGGGTCTCGTAGATGCCGTTGGTGTCGACGTAGATCTTGGCAAGCCAAACACCCGAATCGATTGCAGCCGCTACAGCAACACCGCCCGTGTTGGTGTTACCGGAGTCTGCATCGGCCAAGAAGGCAACGTAGACGGCCAGACTGGTGTCATCCGCGCCCTCAGATATTGAGGCCACGGCCTTCAAATCAGAAACGTACACATCTGCCTTTATCAGTGATGTATCACCGGTACCCGGAGGGACCAAACTTCCAGCCAGAACATTGATGTAGGCGGCATAAACGCCGAAACTGTCGTGACGGTCCGCGTTGGCGGCAGCGCCGGCAGAGATCGAAGGCTCACGGAGCGACCTACTCCACACAAGAACAGCGTGATTCCCACGCGCAGCCAAGTCAATGGCGTTGATATTGTAGGAATCCCCGGCAGGTCCAAGTCTGGAGAAAGATTGAGTCTCCCTGAACTGAAGAACGAACGCACTTGACGTGTAATACCAGACCTCAATATTCGTATCTGAACTTGTTAGGACTGCAACAATTGGCGTATCCCCGGCAAATGCAATCGCTGTCTGCCGAACCGCATCCCCGGTACCACCGGAAGGCGTGAGTGTGCCGTTGAAAGTACTAAAACTCCCCGATGAGTTGCTGGACACACGAACCGTTGTAGCCGCATTCTGATAGCTCACGTAAGCCACGCCGCTGGACGTAACCGCTATATCGATTCCAGGGCTTGTGTCATTCGTAATGTCTGCAACTAACGTTGTCGTTTCCGCCGCATGCACAGCCGGAGCGAACACCAATGCAACCGCGATAAGGGCCGCAACCAAAATCATTCCATGCTTCAAGATGTAACCCCCCTTTGAATTTCTGCTCCTAGATTTTCTCATTGAGTAACCGTTATGGAGCATTCTTGGGCGAATCTCTATATTGAAAAAAAGCCAAGTGACTCGGCTGATTTCTCATGCCGATCTTGAGCCTATTTTGCCGTCCCCGCGAAGCGGAGTAGGGCCTTACGCTGATGGGCCGAGAAAGGAACCGACCTGTCAGGGTAATTAGGTGAATGTACCAAAATTGGGGTTTATGTCAAGTTTTTTTGAAAAAATATTACCGGCAGGCGGTGGAGGGCAGGAAGGCAATACTTTAACGGCAGAGGCGCGGAGATGACGCGGAGATGACGCGGATATTTTCAATTTTTTCACACGTTCTGACCCTTTGGCCCCTTACGACGTCGACTCCTGCTTATATCCTCCCTGCCCGAAAGGCTTCCCAGATTTTAAGTGTCCGGCCGCGAAGAATTTTTTCATTGAACCGATTGGCCTCTTCGAGCCAGCGGAGTTTCTGCCGAACCGGAAACCGAATCCATTCCCTGATCTGCTCGTCCGTTACCGAATAGGAAAACCCGCGGCCCGCCGGAGGACCCGTCCTCCGGCGGGTCCTACGGCGACGCTCGCCGGGGTTGGATCTTTCGGACATGCTTCACCACCTTCCGAAGGGCCCGGATGTCGGATAAATCCTGGTCTCGACCAGCCTTTTTTTTCATGGAGATCAAATCAGACGCGGAAATGAGCGGAATCGTCAAATCGCCCATTTTAGCCTTCTTGAAATGTTTTCGGGCCGTCGAATATGGGATGGGACTGTCCAGGAGAATATCCACCAGCGAAAACGGCTGATCCGGAATGACAAAGCTGAACACCACCGCGTTCTTTTCCCGCGTGAGCCATCGAACGGCGCCCTTGGCCGTAAATTGATTGCGGTTGACCGGCCGAACGGGTTTGTAGCCCATGGAGACCATCGCGTCCCAGAGGCGTTCAAGATTTTTCGGACCCAAATCAACCAGGAGGTCCGTGTCTTTTGTATATCGAGGGACGCCCAGGAGGTTCACGGCCAATCCCCCGCAAACGAGGTAATTCACTCGATAGTGATTCAGGCGGTGGAAAAGCGTTTCGTAATACACCCCAGCAGTATCCCAGAATACCCGGCAGGAGACAAGCTTCCCAACCTGCTCAGAACCAATAAGGATGTTGACCCTGTTTAACCTGGTTGTTATGGTGGAGCTTGTCGAATTCGCCACCAAGGAGGTTGGACCATGTCGGTTATGGAGATTACAGACGCCACATTCGATGCGGAGGTCACCAAGTCGGATCTGCCGGTGCTGGTCGATTTTTGGGCCATCTGGTGCGGGCCTTGTCGGATGATCGCTCCCATCGTGGAGGAGTTATCCAAGGAATACATCGGGAAGGTCAAATTCGGCAAAGTTGACATCGACACCAACAACGAGACGGCGATCCAGTTCGGGATCCGGTCCATCCCCACACTGCTTTTGTTTAAAAACGGCATCATCGCCGGACAGGTCATCGGGGCCGTCAGCAAGGAAAATCTCAAATCCCGCATAGAGGACGCGCTCAAATAGGATTGTTCACCCGTGACCGGCGTTCAGTCTGAAATCCGGCGTCTCACCCACAATGGCAAACCTTGCATCCTCAAAACTCCCAGGCACGGCGTTCTGCGGCTGATCAGCCAGTGGACTCTGTCCCGGGAAAAACGGATGTACCTGAAACTGTCCGACATTCGGGGCATACCGGCTTGCCTGGGAATGACCGCGGATGGACTTCTCCTTGAGGCGGTCGACGGCCGGCCGTTGTCGGATTATCGGAAAGGACAAATCTCGATCGCTTTTCTGGATGACATCGACCGCCTCATTGCCGATATCCACGCCCGCGGGGTCGCTCACTCGGATTTGAAAAAGAGGGATAATATCCTCGTCGTTGAACCCACACCCCCTCCAACGGCCCACGGAGTTGGACAGGAACAAATACCTTTCATTATCGATTTCGGGGCCGCGTTCGAAAAGGGCCATCCCCTGTTCGAAACGTTCAAACGCATCGACCTGGCCGCCGCCGCAAAACTGCGCGCTCACCACCAGCCCGATTCCCTGAAACCCGAACAACACCACCTGCTCGTAAATCCTACATGGGCTGAACGACTCAGCCGCTTTCTCATCCATTCCGTCCGGGACCCGTTCCGTGCGGTGTTCGGCAATAAATGAGTCTGGAAGTGGCCTATATATATATGGAGAGGCGCTCCAAAATCAATGCTTAATACACATCTCCTTAGAAATCTAGATGTTATCTATAGAAGCGGCTGTTGGATACACCGTAACCTATATAATATCAACATATTGTCAAAAATCGGGCTGGATGCACCGGTTATTGGAGTCGGGAATCTGTCTTTTGGAGGAAGTGGTAAGACGATGTTGGTCCAGTATCTGGCGGAGAATCTTGTCAAGAAAGGATTCGCCGTCGGGGTAGTGTGCCGGTCATATGGTGGGTTGGCGGGTCCGCATGAATTGACGGGGGGGAATTTAGATCCGTACGTCATCGGTGACGAGGCGGCGTTACTCTATTGCCTCCTGGGATTGGGTGAGGGAACAGAGAGGATATGGATCAGCAGCGGAGAGGACAAGACGGCGGCGGCGAAGCTAATGCTGAGGCGTAGGCCGGAGGTGGATGTCATACTCATCGACGATGCGTTTCAGCATCATCGGATTCGGAGGGATTTGGATCTGCTGATATGGCCGAAAAACGGAGTGCCGCTGCGAGACTATCGAAGCGCCCAGCGTGGCGCGGATATTTTGTTGGTCCCAAACGGGATGCGGTCGCCCCGGGAAGAATCGGAAACAGTGTATTTTGTGAAAGAGACGGGCGAAATCCACGCAGGTGTGAAACCAACGACGGCGACCGGACCCGGGGTATCCCGACGGGGGGCGATATCATTAACGCCCGATCAAAAAATCCTGTGGGTGGCCGGCTTGGGTCCCGAAACCGATTTTTTCGATCAGTGTCGGAAAATCCGGCCGGCGTCGGAGACGCCGGCACCTTGGGCGCCGGAGGCGCTGATCCGGCCACAGGGGACATCCGACCGGTATCTTCGTCTGCCCGATCATGTCGATTACCACAACCGAGCTGTCCAGTCAAAACTTCTCGCCGAAGCCGACGGGTGCGACGCGTTGGTGACCACCGCCAAGGATGCCGTCAAACTCATCCCGCTTGCGCTTGCCCTCCCGCCGATTTATGTTGTCCCGGTCCGGATCAAGATTTTATCGAATGAATCGCTGTTATGGAAAAAAATCGAGGAGTGTCTGAATGACTAACGGAAAGATTTTTCTGGTGGGCGTTGGACCCGGGGCCATCGAGCATTTTACGACCCGGGCCAGGGAGGCGATCGAGGAATCGGGCGTTATTGTCGGGTATTCGACCTACATTGAGCTGGTCAGTTCGCAAATCGCCGGCAAGGAGATCATTTCCACGGGGATGACCGAGGAGATCGACCGCGCGAAGGCGTCGGTGGAGAAGGCCTCGCAGGGTCAGACGGTGTCGGTGGTATCGAGCGGCGATTCGGGCATATACGGGATGGCGGGTCTGGTATACGAAGTGTTGTTTGAGCGCGGATGGAAACCGGCCGAGGACGGTCAGGCAGGCGGCGCGATCAAGACCGGCGTGATTGCGCCGGACGCCGAGATCAGCGTGGAAGTGGTGCCGGGCGTGACGGCGATGACGGCGATCGGAGCGCTGCTGGGCGCGCCGATCATGCACGATTTTGCGTCGATCAGCATGAGCGATTTGCTGACGCCGTGGCCAGTGATCGAGAAGCGGATGGAAGCCGCTGCCGCGGCCGATTTTGTGATCGGCATCTACAACCCGCAATCCAAACGCCGGAACTGGCAGCTCAAAAAGGCCCGGGAAATACTCCTCAAATACCGCAAGCCCGAAACACCCGTCGGCATCATCAAATCGGCCTACCGAAGCGCTCAAAATATTGTCCTCACCACTCTGGCCGACATGTGCACTCACGAAATCGGCATGCTCACAACCATTCTCGTCGGCAATTCCCACACGTTCGCCCGAGATGGCGTCATGGTCACGCCGCGCGGGTATGAGAACAAATACGTCCTGGAAACCGGCGAAGTCCTCGAAGGCCAAAAACCTGGAATTTCGCTGCGTCTCAATTCATGAGTCAGGTTGTCCATCTGGTCGGCGCGGGTCCTGGTGATCCGGAACTGATCACGGTCAAGGGCCGGCGGCTTTTGTCGGAGGCCGATGTGGTCGTGTACGCAGGGTCGCTCATCCCTCCCGACGTTCTGAAAATGGCGCCGCCCCACGCACAGCTGCACGACAGCGCGAAGTTGACGCTCGAGCAGATCGTCGATGTGATCGGCGCCGCGGTCCGCGCGGGCAAGCGAGTTGTCCGGCTGGCCTCGGGCGATCCGACGATTTTTGGGGCCTCGGCCGAGCAGTCTGAAGCGCTGGCGAAGATCGGCGTCACGCTGGAGACGGTCCCCGGTGTGAGTTCCTTTACGGCCGCCGCCGCCGCGCTGGGCCAGGAGCTGACGCTGCCCGAAATATGCCAGACGGTCATTTTAAGCCGCGCCGCCGGCCGGACGCCCATGCCCGGGAACGAGAAACTGAAAGAACTCGCCGGTCACCGCGCGCTGGTGGTCCTTTTTCTATCAGCGTCGCTCGGCCCGGACATTCAGCGGGATCTTCTGGAGGGCGGCTATCCGGGCGATACTCCGGCCGCGATCATCTCCCGGGTCACCTGGCCGGATGAGCGGGTCGCGCGGTGCCGGCTGGACAAGCTCGCGGAGACACTGAAGCGAGAAAAGATAACGAAGACCGCGCTGATTCTGGTGGGCGAGGCTGTCCGGGAGCGGGGAAAACGATCCAAACACACCCGGTCTAAACTCTATGACCCCGCATTCAGCCACGAATATCGCAAGGCGTCGGTGTAGTCTTGCGGCAGGTCAATCTCTGCATCGTGCTTCACGCGCACCTGCCGTACATCCGTCATCCGGAGGTTGAGGAACACGGGTTTGAGTGGTGGTTTTACGAGGCGACGTGGGAAGTCTACGCGCCTCTATTGGCCATGTTCGACCGGCTGGACAAAAGCGGTGTGCCGTTCCGATTGACGATGTCGATCTCGCCGCCTCTTCTGGCGATGTTTTGCGACCGGCTGTTAAACGAGCGACTGGATCGGCATTTAAAGCGTCTCGCGGTCCTCACGGCCAAGGAGCGCGACCGGACGGAGGGGAGCCGATTTTATCCCGCGGCGATGCATTTCTACTACCACGTCCGGCAGGCGCTGGATGTCTATGAGCGGTTTGGAAAAAATTTCGCGAACGGATTCAAATACTGGCAAAAATCCGGCCGGATCGAACTGATCACGACCCCGGCCACCCACGGATTTCTACCGCACCTGCAGGATGAGCCGGCGTCGGCCGCGGCGCAGGTTCTGGTTGGCGTGGAATCTCACCGCCGGTTTTTCGGTCGCGCGCCCCTGGGTATGTGGTTGTCTGAATGCGCCTTTTTACCGGGCCACGACGGCCGGCCGGGGACGGACGATCTACTGGCGCGGGCCGGTATCCGGTATTTTTTTCTCGACGGGCACGGCATCACCAACGCCACTCCGCGACCGCCCCACGGTGTCCACGCGCCGATCCACACGCCCGCCGGCGTTGTCGCGCTGGGCCGGGACACGGAGACGTCGAAACAGGTCTGGAGCGCGACGGAAGGGTATCCGGGCGACGGCTGGTATGCGGAGCATCACAAGGACCTGGGCTATTTTTTGTCGGAAGAACAGATCCTCCCATTCCGGCCCGACCGCACGGGCCGGATTCCGATCGGGCTGAAATATTTCCGGGTGACGGACAAATCCTCGTCCTACAAGGCGCCCTACGTCCCGTGGATGGCGCTGCGCCGCGCGGCGGGACACGGCGCGCATTTTGTGCGGAATCGCGCGAGTCAATCCTACGGATTATTGAAATCGATGCGCCAGGACACGCCTGTGATTGTCGCGCCCTACGACGCGGAACTGTTCGGGCACTGGTGGCATGAGGGGCCGAAATTTTTGGAGTATGTGTTTCGGAAGGCCCACGAGCAGCGAGTGCCGTTTAGGTTTGCGACGCCCCGGGATGTTCTGGAGGATCGAATCCGGCACGAGGCGGAGGCGGCGGCGTCGAGCTGGGGCGACGGCGGATATTATCGTGTCTGGCTGAACGGCACGAATGACGAACTCGCGCCAAAACTTGCCAGGGCCAACGCCGCCATGACCGCGGCTGTCCGCGAGTTTGGGCGGGCGACCACCCTGACGGCGGTGGAGCGTCGCGCGCTGGCCCAGATGGGCCGGGAGCTATTATTGGCGCAGAGTTCCGACTGGCCGTTCATCGCGACGACCTCCGGCGGAATCCGGCCCTACGCGATCGACCGGGTGGACAAATGTCTGGGCCGGTTCTGGGGACTGTATCAAGCCGTCAAAGACCGGGCGGTTTCCGGCCGATCATTGGAGACGCTCGAGTCCGACACGAATCTGTTCCCGTGGCTGACCACCCGGCCATGGCAGGTTATCAGCGCGCGGAGAACGAAAGGCGCCCGGCCCGACCGGAATCCGGACAGCGCGATTGATTTGGGCGTGAAGCCGGTGAGTCCGTTTCTGGCGTATGTGTGGTGGAGATTTGATGATCGACCCCCGGACACTGTTTTGCGCCTGCGGTGTCTGACCCCGCCTTTCTTTGAGAAAGACATTCCCAGCGGCGGACCCGCCGGCAGCTGGTACGTCCACCGGCTCCGGCCCGGATGCCGGTATCGGCTGGAGGCAAGTCTCCATTCCACAATCCTGGCCGTCTCCGAGCCGGCGCTGTTGCCCGGTAAACCAATCGACCGGACAGGCCAACACCTCCGGTGGCGGAAACTGGAAGGGCAACACAGGTAACAGGCACAGGTTCTGTGAAGAGATTGATTTTAACACGGAGGACACAGAGGAGTTATTTTTTTTCCTTGGATGAACCAAACTTACAAAATTTCCTCCGTGATCTCCGTGCTCATTCTCCGTGAACTCTGTGGTGACTCTTTCGATTTTTTCACACGCGCTACAGGCTCTAATTAATCGATCAACACATCACCGGCCTGGATGGTCACTTTGTGGCATGTGTGGGTGACGTCCGGATTATTCTGGCATTCTCCGGTTTTGACGTCGAATGACCATCCGTGCCACGGACAGGTCACAACCGATCCCTCCAACGATCCCTCGCCCAGCGGCCCGCCGGCGTGTGGACAGGTATTGTCCATGGCGCAAATTTCACCGCCAACATTAAATAACGCGATTTCCCTTCCATCCGGCGCCGTCACCGAGAGGCTCCCGCCGGCCGGAACATCAGCCACGGTTGCGATTTTAACCGCCATGATTGTCACACTCCTTCCTTATTCGAAATCCCGCTGGTAACCTGCCAAAGATGGACGTTTCAATCAAGCACTTTCTCGGCCCGCGCGGCCGCCTGTTCCGGGCGGGCATGTCGTTTCGGCCGGAACAGCTCGAAATGGCGGAATCGGTGGAGGAGGCGATCAACGCGCAAAAGCCGCTCCTGATCGAAGCGGGCACGGGGGTCGGCAAGAGCCTGGCGTATCTGTTGCCCGCGGCGCTTGCCGCTGTCCGGGACAAAATTCATATCCTGGTTTCAACCCACACCAAAGCCCTCCAGGAACAGCTCGTCCGAAAAGACCTCCCCTTTCTGTCGGATGCCCTCTCGGCCGAGCACCTCCCGTTTTCATTCGCGCTCTTTATGGGCAGCGAAAACTATCTGTGTCTTCGCCGATTTCACCAGGCCATCCGGGACTCGGACGCACTGTTTTCCAACCCCGGCCATATCGAATCCCTCCAGCGGCTGAACGCCTTCGCCGATTCCCATCCGGTCAAATCCGGCCAGAGCGGCCTCCGAACCGATCTGCCGGACGCGCCCGATGACGTGTGGCGGAACATATCGAGGGAGAGCGACAACTGCATGTCGGCCAAATCGCCGTTTTACCATCAGTGCTATCACCACGCCGCCCAGACCCGGATGAAGGCGGCGGACATACTGGTGGTGAATCACGCCCTGTTTTTTTCGAATATCGCCGCCGGCGGGAGAGTTCTGCCGGCCTATGACGTGGCGATTCTGGACGAGGCGCATTCGGTGGAGGAGGTCGCCGCGTCGCATCTGGGCCTTCAGATCACCAACTTTTCCGTCCGCTGGCAGATCGACCAGATCCACCATCCCGAGACCGAGCGGGGTCTGGCGCTGCGATTTGTATCGCCGGGCGCCGCCTGGCGGCGGGGGGTGATGGATCTGTCTCGCAAGCTGCGCCGCCAGTCGGACGAGTTCTTCGATTCGATTCTGGCCGCGGTCCGGCCGGCGTCGGAGACGTGGGCGCCGCCCACACTTGGGGCGCCGGGGGCGCTGGTCCGGCGCAGTCCATCGAACAGCCTCTTTGCCGTCCGTGTCCGTAAACCGGGACTCGTGCCCAATTCTCTCTCCCGGCGACTCGACGAGCTGGCCGAACATCTGCGGGACGGCCGGGACCGGCTGGAATCTCCGGAAGACAAACAGGAACTCAAAGCCTACGCGGACCGGCTTACCCACCTCGCCGCGGGGCTGGACAATTTTCTCACCCAATCCGACCGCATGATGGTCTACTGGGTCGAGATCGAAAAGCGCGCGCGGGGGACGCGGGTCAAACTCTGCGCCGCGCCCGTTGACCTGTCGAGGGTACTCAAGGCCGCGCTGTTTGGTGACGACGGTCCGACGGCGATTTTGACCTCGGCGACGTTGACGGTCAAAGACGAATTCGATTTCGTCGCCTCCCGGATCGGCGCCCAGGGCGTCACCGGGATCAGTCTGGGCTCCCCCTTTGATTATCCCCGGCAGTGTCTTCTCTATCTTCCACCGGCCATGCCGGATGTGGCCGATGAGGAACCGTATTATCGGGCGGTGGAGGAAGAGACGCGAAAGCTGATCGAGATTTCCGGCGGGGGCGCGTTTGTTCTCTGTACCAGCCACGACTGGGTCAACCGGCTCCATCGGTCGCTGTCGGAGAAGCTGGCCGACTATTATTTTCTGAAACAGGGCGGGCCGAAATCATTTGAGATTCTCAGCGAGTTTCGTCAGCGGGACCGGGCGGTGCTGATCGGCACGGACACCTTCTGGCAGGGTGTGGACGTTCCGGGCGAAGCGCTGCGGCTGGTGATCGTGACGCGTCTGCCGTTTGCCACGCCGAGCCATCCGCTGGAGGAGGCGAAACTGGAATTCCTGCGGCACGCCGGATTCGATCCCTTCACCCGCCACACCCTGCCGGCGGCGGTGCTGATGCTTCGACAGGGATTCGGTCGGCTGATCCGCCGGCAGGACGACCGCGGTGTGGTGGCGATTCTGGATCCGCGCCTCAAGACCCGGATGTACGGCCCGGTGTTTCTGAAGTCACTTCCCCCGGCGAAACAGACAACGCGGATCGAGGACGTGAAACGCTTTTTTCAGACCTGAACCGGCCGGACGGAGACGATCTGGACACCGGCGAAGTAGCGAAGTTTCTGGGAGAGGTACCGGCAGTACCAGATGAAATTACGAGGAGTGATATAGGTCAGCCGGTCCTTGGGGAAATAGGGACTGCCCTGCGGCCGGCCGGTGGCCGCCTCCGGATGGCCGCCGTCCTTCGGCGTGCAAATTTTTTCGACCAGGTCGCCCAAGTTGAGCCCGCCCGGCTCTGTGGTGACTTTCCGGGTGGTCAGCGCGCGGGATCCATAACAGTAGAAAAAATACTCCATCGATCGATAGTCTTTCAGGTACCGGATGGCCGTTGACACGTTCGGGAGGGGTTCGCCCGGATAAATTTTTGGGACCAGACAGCATAGAATGGTGAATTCCCCTCCAGGATGGCCGTCGGTGAACTCAAACCGGATTTCGCAGAGGCTGCGCTTGAGTCTCGGCAAAATCTTCGACATCCGCTCGTCGCCCTCCGCCACCAGCAGATCCCATCCCATCCCCTGCATGAGCCTCGGCAGATCCTCGGGTTCCTTGAGCATCATCAGCGCCGTGACCATGGCGTATTTGGGATACCCGTAGCTGATGAGTTTCGACAGCCGGCCCGATACGGGATTATCCTCGATGCCCAGGTCCTGCAGACGCGTGATCCGCCGCAGTTCCTTCAATCCCTCCGTCTCAAAGTCCTGGTCACGGATCACCGCGTCGTATACCAGTTCCGCACCGCACGCCTGAGCTTCCTTGGGCAGATGCTTGCCTTTCTGCGCTCCGGCCAGCGCAAACCGGCCCAGGAGTCCCTCGGATTTCAGGCGGTTCAACATCTCCACCTGCCAGTTGGACCAGGGGTGGTGGTCGAGGAAGTGGGCGACGTGGCTGCCACGCCGGGCCAGATCACGAACATCGTTTTCCAGATGGGGCACGGTATCGAGCGGGAGGTCTGGGATGTAGATATCGGCGTTTTCAAATTCCCAGAGGGTTTTCAGGAGTCCGTCATGATACTGCACGAAGGTAAACTCGTGCGGCGCGCCGATGGCATGGGCCCAGACGCCGTAAAAGACGTTGGAACTGATCGTGTCCAGGTCACCGCCCTCTTCGGACACATCCGGATGGCGGGGCGTTGCGCCCCGCCCGTGAATCACAAACACTTTGAGCCGGTCGTTCATGACAAACCGTACCGTATATTGTAACGTCGGCTCATGCAACGCTGGAAAAATGTCGCTCTGGTAACCGGCGCCGCCCGGCGGGTCGGCAAAGCGGTGGCGAGGCGGCTTGCCGAGTCGGGATTCGCGGTCGCCGTTCATTACCGGACGTCCGCCCGGGACGCCCGGGACCTCATCCTTTCCCTGCGAAAAAGAAACCTGCCGGCGGAGGCGTTTCGCGCGGATCTGGCCCGCGGCGCCGACCGGCGTCGTCTGGTTGAGCGGGTCGAACGCGTTCTGGGTCCGATCCGGGTTCTGGTCAATTCCGCGTCGATTTTTGAGCCGCACAACATCTGGTCCGTCACCGAGCGGTTGTGGGATCGGATGTTGACCGCGAATCTGGCATCCGTTTTTTTTCTGACCCGGGAAGTCGCCCGGCGGATGGTCCGGCGCAAAACCGGTGTGATCGTCAACATCGAAGACGCCGCGGTCTATCGGCCCTATCCGGGCTATGCGCCGTATCTGGTCTCCAAGTCCGGCGTGGCGATGCTGACCAGGCTGTTCGCCCTGGAATTCGCCCCGGACATCCGCGTCGTCGGCGTCGCTCCCGGCCCGGTCCTCCTGCCCGATCATTACGGCCCGGCCGACCGGCATCGCGCGGTGCGGCGGACGCTGCTCAAACGGGAGGGCAGCGCGGAGGACGTTGCGAGCGCGGTGCAGTTTTTGGCGACGGCCGCGTCCTACACCACCGGCACGACCCTGTTTGTCGACGGCGGCCGAACGGTTCATTTTTAGTCCCTGGCCCATGTGGGATAACCCGTCGGCCGCGACGGCGATACTGACAGCCGGCTACGCCGGGATTTGGATCTGGACCCGTGAGGAAGCCCGGCTGTCGCGCTGGATATTCGGGGGCCTCCTGTTCACGGTGGTTTGTGTGTTGTTGTTTTTTTCTCCGGATTTCCAGAACGTGGTTTTGGGCAAGGACGTGGCGGCGATTGTATTCGGATTCGGTCTGTTTTTTCTCTGGCTGACGCGCCTTGCCGCCCACGGCGGCCGGGACGGATTTGTGTTCCGGCCGACGCCGCTGAACGCGCCCGTCCTCATTTTTTTTCTTGCCGGGGTCCTGTCCGCGTACCTGGCGCCGCGCTGGAGCTGGTATTATTCGCTGGAGGAAATCACCCGGACCGGCGCGATGGTTGTATTTTTTTTCATGGTCGTGTCCTTTTTCAACACCCGTGGCCGCTGGATGGCCGGCATCCACACCCTGCTGGGCTGCACGGTTCTGACCTGCGTGTACGCTCTGCTTCAGATTTCCGGCTACGATTTCGTCGAGTGGGGCCGGATCGTCAATGTGTCGACGTTCGGCAACAAGGATTTTTTCGCCTCCTTTCTGACCTATGTCTTTCCGATCGCGCTCTTCATGGCGATCGGCAGCGCGCACTTTTTTGACGCGGCGGTCTACGGATCGATCGCGGCGCTGGCGCTGGTGAACATCGTTGAAGGCGAAACCCGCGGCGCCTGGGTCGCGCTGATCGCGCTGGCCGGGGCGGCCGGATGGTTTGAACTTAAACTCGGCCGAGTTAGATCCTGGATACTGGGAGCCAAGGCCCGCTTCCGGCCGGCGTCGGAGACGTGGGCGCCGCCCACACTTGGGGCGCCGGAGGCGCGGTTCCGTCTTGCCGCGGCCGGGACGGTGGTTTTGATTCTAATCGGGATCATGACGTTTACGCCCGAGCACAAGAAAGACACGTTCCGATCCATTTTTCAGGCGCACAGCGGGACGAATATCATTCGTGTCTACATCTGGTGGGGGTCTCTTCGGATGTGGTGGGATGATCCCCTCTTCGGCCAGGGAATCGGCACCTATCAATTGACTTATCCCTTTTTCCGGCCGGACCGGTATCACCGGATCGGCATGTCTCACAATACGCGTCACGCGCATTCCGAGGAGCTGGAGATTCTGGCGGAGCAGGGGATGCTGGGGTTATCGGCATGGTCGGCGATGATCCTGATTTTTTTTCATCTGTGCGGGCGGAGACTGTTCCAGAGTGGTGATCAGCGGGAGCGCTATTTATTTTTTGGCGTGGTCAGCGGTGTTTTTGCCGGTCTGATTCACGATTCGATCAATGTCAATCTCCGCTGGATGAGCAGCGCCATCACGTTCTGGTTCCTCCTCGCGCTCGGAACCCGATACCTCATCGGGTTTGATCCCTCACCGCCCGGTCGACCCGCGCGGAGGGCCGGGGACGTGGTGTCGCGCGTCGGGCGGGATCGGATAGGAAAGGGTGAATGGATTCTAGGCGCGGCGTCCGCGGGAGTATTTGCATTTTTGATCTGGATCAACATTCTGGTTCTGCGGGGAAACTTTATTTTGCGGATAGTAGAAGGTACAGTCGAGAACCCGCTGACGCAGCGGATCGGGATCGAGAAAGGACAGGAAGTGATGCGGCTTGTGCCGTACGAACATTCGGCTTATTACAAAACGGCGTACGCGTATTTGATGCAGAATCAACTGGACAAGGCCCTGGCGGCCTACCGGACGCTTTTTTCTCTGGCGCCCAACTACGCGCAATCCCACCAGAACATCGCGCTCATGGCCTACCGGCAGTTTACGACGGGGCAGGAGATGAAGTATCTCTATCAGTCCATCCTGGAATTTGAGTGGACGACGCTGCTGGAAAACAGTTCGGAAAATCATCTGAAGCTGATTGGACTCTACTCCCGGCACATGGCCGACGGCCACGCGCGCGGGCTCCATCACAGCCACTTCCTCCACTGGAACAACCGGGAGGATTATTTCTTCGCCCTCTTTAGGCTCTGGGATACGATCTTCCGGACCGGCTCGTTACAGCCGGGCCGGAAAGAGGCGGAGGTTGCCCGTCTGTCCCGGCCCTTTCAGGATTTTGAGCGGGAGTACTGGGCCTACCGTCTGGATGCGGCCCGGAAGCTCGGGCTGGCGCCGCAGGAGATTCAATACGTGACGCGCCGGATGGAGCGGTCCGCGATCGACCGGGGCGAGAAGGCGCAGCCATGATGTCGATGCTGGAGTATTTTTTTCAGCGCCCGGCCGGTTACGCGATTTTTTGGGCGACCGTCCTGTTCGTCGTGCTTTATTTTCTGACCCGGCAGCGCGTGTGGCTGTCGCGGCTGATTTTTATCGGGATCATCGTGCAGATGATTTTTGTCAGTCTGCATTTCACGGCGCGGCTGAACAATATTGTGATCACAAAGGACACCGCGTTTCAGGTCATGAATTTTTCCATGATTTTGCTCTGGATGGCGCACCTCTACAACAAGGACGGATTCAAACTGCTCCAGACGCCGATGACAATAGCGGTTTTTGTCTTTTTTGTGATCTGTGTCATCGGCACCTACTGGGCGCCGATGATTTTCAAATATTACGCCGTCGAATGGGCGTCCCGATTCGGCGCGGGGATCGCTTTGTTCTACCTGATGGTCCAGTTCGTCAACACCCGGTCGAGGTGGAATATCGCGCTGTATACCCTGCTGGCCATGATGGCCGTCACGTCGATTTACTGCATCATGCAGGTCCACGGTTACGATTTCATGAGCTGGGGCCGGATCGTCAATGTGTCGACGTTCGGCAACAAGGATTTCGCGGCGTCGTTCTGGACGTACACCGCGCCGATTGCCCTCTTCATGGCGATCGGCGCGCGGAATCTATTTGACGCCGTCATATACGCGGGGATGGCCTACGTTGGTTTTTACAACATGTGGACCGGCGAGACCCGCGGCGCCTGGGTGGGCATGATGGCGCTGGTGGGTCCGATGTTGATTTTCGAATCCCGGTTCGGCCGGCTGCGTCAGTGGGTTGGTAATTGGAAGCGTCAGATTGCATTCTGGGCGATAGCCCTGGTTGTCGTCATCGGCGTAACATCGGTCTTCATATCCGGTCATCGCCTCAATACATTCAAATCCATATTCCAAACCTCGTCCGGCACGAACATCATCCGGGTTTACATGTGGTGGACCGCCGTCCGCATGATCTGGGACCAGCCCCTGCTGGGTCAGGGTCTGGGCGTATCCCATGTCACCTATCCCTTCTTTAGGCCGGATCGGTACCACCGGATCGGCATGTCCCACAACACCGACTACGTGCATTCGGAGGAACTGCAGATTCTCTGTGAGCAGGGGATCCTGGGCTTTGCCGCGTGGTCCGCGATGCTGCTGATATTTTTCTGGATCGTGTATCAAAAGCTCAAGACCATCGACGACATCACTGAACGATACACGATTTTTGGCATCGCCGGCGCCTTTTTCGCCGCCGTCGTGCACGACTCGATGAACGTCAATCTGCGCTGGACGTCGAGCATGATCGCGTTCTGGTACGTTCTGGCTCTGGGGACGCGGTACTGTGCCGGATTTGACGAGCCGGAGACGGTCAAACAGGTCCAGAAGGAGGCCCGCCGGCGGCCCTATGGCGGCCAGCCGACGGACCCGAGAACGTACGCCCTCATGCCCTTTGTGGTCGCCGCGTTCGCGTTCATGTTCTACGGCCAGTGGCGCGTCATCCGGGGCGACTGGTCTCTGAAGGCGACCGAGGAATCGGGCGGCCAGTCGTCGATTCAGAAGGGATTTGACACGCTCCACTATAATCCGTACAGCCACTCGGCCTATTACAAGATCGCGTTTCACCTCTTGAACGAAAACAAGATCGACGAGGCCCTGCAGAAATATTTCGGGCTCCTCACCATCGCGCCCAACTACGCGCAGACCCACCAGAACACCGGCCTCATCTTTTACCGCAAATACGGGAACACCAACGCCCGAAAATTCCTCTATCAATCCATTCTCGAATTCGAGTGGGCCACGCTCCTGGAAAATAATTTCGACAACCACACCAAGCTCCTCCAGATTTACACGCATCTGATCAACGATTCGGCCCGGGGCCGGTATCACAATCAGTACCTGTTCTGGAATGTCCGGCAGGATTATTTCTTTACCCTGTTTCGGCTCTGGGACACGATTTTCAGAATCGGCGGCATGGCGCCGCAGGAGAAGCAGTTTAATTTTCAGAATTCGACAAAGGATTTCTCCGATTTTGGCCGCGAATACTGGCTCTACCGGACAGACACCGTCCGGAAGATCGCGCGGCCGAAGGAGGAACTACGGTACGCGATGAAGATGTCGGTCCGGTACGTGCCCGGCAATCAGAACCTGGTCCAGTTCGCCGTCGGTACTCTAATGCAGCCGTCGGACGAGCCCGAGAAGGAGTTGTTGTATCTGATCAATGTCGTGGAGAACCTGGAGGCGGAACACATCCCGAGGGACCTGCTGGCACAGATCCGGGCTCAACTCATCCAGCAGGCCGGCGGCGCGCCGTTGCCGCCTTTGATCGCCTACGCGCTCGGTGTCTTCTCCCACAAAATCGGCGACAGTCAGGGCGCACTCGCCTACTTCCAGCTGGCCCAGTCCTCCGGCGGCGACCGGTACCAGATGATCCGGCACGGGGTGAAAAAATACAAGATCTAAACGGCCTAGACCAAGGAGGGTCTGTGCCGGCCTACCTCAGTGCGGTTTCCAGGGATTCGATTTCCGAGTTGGTGTGATTAATCATGGGCGCGGGAGAAATTTGAGCGCCGCCGTACCGGCCCGGCGATACCAGGACGGGCCGGTGCTGTCGGCGGCCGGCGGCGGCCATTCCCAGGTCGGTGTCGAACGCCGACAGAGTCACGTGCCCATCGCAGAGGCACAGGTACGTCTGATCCACGGCCCGGGATTCGAGATAAAACGCTGTCCCGCGCACGCCCACCGTCGCGGCCGGCGTCTGGATCCGGAATTTTTTAGGCGATCGCCGGACCACGGTGAGCAGATGGCCGCGATCGAGAGAGAGGAGGATGGAATCTCCGGTTGACTCAAAAACGAGTTTGGCCGCGTCTTTGATCTGGAAAGCCGCCGGCGGATCTTTGAGTCTGAGAACGACCCGCGCGCCGTCCTCCACGAGCAGAGTTTCCCCCTGAAGAATCCGGTCGCCCGACGAGACTTCCTCCCCGGACTTGGCCGCCCGGCCATCGAGGGAGAGGACGGAGGCGTTGGATCGGGATGGAAATTTCAGAAAGGTGGGGGCGTCGAGGCGCCCGCATGAAAGACAGAGAGCCGCCAAACTGATTCCCGCCCAGAAACGCGCTCCGCGCGAAGCGCGCGCGGGGCCGCGCGGAATGAGACCGATCAACGCCCTCCCGGCCGGGACTGCGTCGCCATCTCGGCTTCCGCACGGCGATCGCGAGTTTCCAGGCGGATGAGGTCGGTCCGGATGTGGCTGATCACCGGCAATTTTTTCCGAGCTTCCGTCACCGCCTCGAAGCGGACATCCACGATTTTCATTCCCTCGTCTTCGCCCATTTCCAGCAGAATGTCGCCCCAGGGCGACACGACCATGCTATGGCCGAATGCGTCCACCTGATTTCCGGAATCAAATCCGCACTGGGCGGGAGCGACGACGAACGAGAGATTTTCGATCGCGCGCGCGCGGATCAAGGTATGCCAGTGCGCGGTTCCGGTGGGTTTGGTGAAATTAGCCGGGACAAAGAAGAGGTTGGCGCCGGATTGAAGCATGATTCGAAAGAGTTCAGGGAATCGCAGGTCATAGCAGATGGTGAATCCATACACCGCCTCACCGTCTTTGAACGTCTGGATCCTGTTACCACCCCGAAGGGACCGGGATTCGTTGATTTCCCGGCCGTCCGGCATCATGGCGGAAAAAAGATGCAGTTTCTTGTACCGCACCGGAACTTCTCCGGTCGGCAGGATAAAGATGCTGGTATTAAAGACCTTCCCCCGGTCGCCCGTCGGTTCGGGCACGCTGCCGAGGAGGAGGCGGATTTTAAGTTCCTGGGCGAGGCGGTTAAACTGGAGGGTGATGGGTTTCAGTTTCAGGCAGAGATCCTGCATTTCCCGCGCCGAGCCGCGGAACAAAAAATTTTCCGGGAGGGCGACGAGTTCGGCGCCGTCTTTGGCCGCCTGCCGGATAAAGGACTCGGCTTTTTCCTGATTTTTCCGCGAGTCCGACCCGGAATTCATTTGAACAACCGCGACTTTCATTGTCAGAGCCACTTCCTTTCAACGAGCAGTTCGGCGATCTGGACGGCGTTCAGCGCCGCGCCCTTGCGGATATTGTCAGACACAACCCAGAGGTTGAGCGCCCGGTCACATCCGGTGTCTTCCCGGATCCGGCCCACATAGACCGGGTCCCGGCCCTCCGCGTAGATCTGAAGGGGATACTCCTTGTTGGACACGGCATCGACCACCTGCACTCCGGGAGCCTCGGCGAGCGCCGCGCGGCACTCGGCCGCCGTCATTTTTTTCTCGGTTTCAATGTAGACCGACTCGGCATGCCCCCGGAAGACCGGCACGCGCACGCAGGTGGCCGTGACCCGGATGGCCGGATCGAGAATTTTATGCGTCTCGTTCACCATCTTCATTTCCTCCTTGGTGAACGCGTTTTCCAGAAAGACGTCGATTTGAGGAATGCAATTAAACGCGATCGGATGAGGAAACTTCTCGATCGGGGGCGAATCCATTCCCTGCACAAACGCGTTGACCTGCGACTCCAGCTCATACATCGCCCGGCTCCCCGCGCCGGACACCGACTGGTAGGTCGACACGACGACGCGAGTGATTTTGGCGATGTCATGGATGGGTTTGAGCGCGACAAGCATCTGGATGGTGGAGCAATTGGGATTGGCGATGATATTGCGCGGCCGGGTTTGGGCCGCCGCCGCGTTGACTTCGGGCACCACCAGCGGGACATCGGCGTCCATGCGAAACGCGCTGGTGTTGTCGATCACGACCGCGCCGGCCTTGGTGAAAAGGGGCATGAATTGTTTGGACACCGCGGCGCCGGGACTGGCCAGCACGATGTCGATTCCCCCGAGGTCCGCATCTTCGGCCAACACCTCGACCGGAATTTCCGTTCCCTTGAATGTCAACGTCATTCCCTTGGACCGCGCCGACGCGAACAGTCGGAGGAGTTTGAGAGGAAAATTTCGTTCATCCAGAATTGTCAAGAACTCCTGGCCGACCGCCCCCGTGGCGCCGGCCACCGCTACGGTATACACAATCTAGTCACCTGCCGTTTCAAGATGGCGAATCACCTGGTCCGTCATTTCACCGGTTCGCAACCGGCCGCCCAGATCGGCCGTTTTCGCGCCCTGATCCAGCGCGGCCTCCACCGCCCGCTCCACCCGCCGGGCGCTGCCCTGCAATCCGAGTCCATGCCGGAGCATGAGGGCAACGCTGAGTATCATCGCCAGCGGATTGGCCGCCTCCCGGCCCGCGATGTCCGGCGCGCTGCCGTGGATCGGCTCAAATAATCCCGGCGGGGAACTACCCAGCGATGCCGAGGGCAGTAGGCCGATGGACCCGACGAGTTCGGCGCACAGGTCGGACAGGATGTCACCAAAAAGATTTTCCGTCAATATGACGTCAAATTGTCCCGGATCCCGAACCAGCTGCATGGCGGCGTTGTCAACGTAGAGATGAATCAACTCGACGTCCGAAAAGTCCCGATGGGTTTCGGTCACGATTTCCCGCCAGAGTTGCGAGACTTCCAGGACATTGGCCTTGTCAACGCTCGTGACCCGCCGGCGCCTTTTTTGAGCCGCCGCGAACGCCATGCGAGAGATTCGCCGGATTTCCTCTTCGGAGTACCGCAGGGTGTTGACCGCCTCCCGGTCCGGCGCCGATCCGACGCGGCCCCGCGGCCGGCCGAAATAGAGCCCGCCGGTCAATTCCCGGAATACAATCAGATCAATCCGAGCCGCGACCTCGGGTTTGAGTTTCGACGCCGCGGCCAGCGCCGGAAAAATCCGGGACGGGCGCAGATTCGCGAATACCGCGAGGCCCTTTCGGAGGGCGAGGAGTCCCGCCTCCGGGCGAAGATGCGCCGGTCCCTGGTCCCATTTGGGGCCGCCGAGCGCGGCCAGGAGGACGGCATCGCAGTGTTTCATCCGTTGAAGGTCTTCCTCGCGGATGGGCACGCCGTGCGCGTCGAGGGCCGACCCGCCAATCCGGTATTCCTCCGTCTCATAATCTAGTCCGTCCAGGACACGGAGCCGGTCCAGAACTCTCAGTGCCTCCCGCATCACTTCCGGCCCGATTCCATCGCCCGGAAGAAGCGCAAGGCGGAACCGATTGGTTTTAGTCGCAGACATTAGGATTTCTATAACCCATCCGGCGCCGGAGGGCAACAGTTTTTTCCGATTCCATTTGATTTTGCCCGCCCGCTTGCTTACTGTGTGGTCATGCGAGTGGTCGCCGTCCTGTGCACGTACAACGAATCAGGCGCCGTTGGAGGCGTTATCGGAAAACTCAAAAAGGTCCTGCCGGATGTTCAGGTGGTGGTCGTCGATGACGATTCGACCGACGGGACAGCCGCGGCGGCCGAGTCGGCCGGAGCGCGGGTGGTGGTCCGCCGGCGCTGCAGGCGGGGACGGGGCCTTGCCGGCCGGGACGGATACCGGACCGCGCTGGATCTGGGCGCGGATCTCATTTTGGAAATGGACGCGGACGGCTCGCACAATCCGGCCGACGCGCCCCGGATTCTGGAGGCGTTGGAGTCGGCGGACATCGCGGTGGGATCGCGGGCCTGCGGCGCGTCCTGCGGCGCGGGCGGCTCGGACGACCGGGGAATCGGGAGGCGCTGTATCAGCGCTGTTGCGAAATGGATCGTGAAGATTCTCCTGGCGCTGCCTCTGGCCGATCCGACGACCGGGTATCGCGCGTTTCGAGCGGAGGCGCTGTGTCGGATCGAGCCGGACACGTTGACCGCGATCGGGCCGGAGATCGTGGAGGAAGTGTATGTGCGGGCCTGCCGGCAGGGACTGCGGATGACGGAGGTTCCCATCCGGTTTCTAAACCGGAGCGCGGGGGAAAGCAAACTGACGATGTTGAAACTGATGCGGGTTTTCATTCAGTGCGTCCGGCTGGCGCGGCGATGACAGCCGGCCGGAATTTCGACATCCGTGTCAATTCCGGCACTGGGACATCCATGTCCGGCGACCGGAATTTCGACATCCGTGTCAATTCCGGCACGGGGACGTCCATGTCCGGCGGCCGGATCCTTCTGATCAAACTCGGCGCCCTGGGCGATGTGCTTCGGACCACGTCCCTTTTGCCGGGACTGCGAAAAAAATGGCCGGGCGCCGCCATCACATGGCTGATGGCCGATCGCGCAAAGCCCCTGGTGGCCCGGAACCCGGATGTGGATCGAATCGTTACGATCGAGGAGGGAGCGGATTTCAGCGGTGAGTTTGAGTGTGTGATCAATCTCGATGAGGATGAGCGCGCCACGTCGGTGGCGGCGCGATCGGCCGCGAAGTGTAAGTTTGGAATCGGGCGCGACTCTCAGGGCCGCCTGACGCCTCTGAATCCGGAATCGGCCCTGCTGATCCGGCTGGCGTCGGACGACCGGCTGAAATTCCGGGAAAACCAGATTCCGTTTCAGGCATTGATCTATCAGGCCGTCGGACTCACCTGGCTCGGAGAGCCGTACCGGTACGTTCCGCCGGAGGATCAGGCCGAGCGTCAGGCGGGACTTCTGTCACAGATTTTCCGGACGCGGGCCGGCGCCAAAAAAATAGGTGTTTTTACCGGGGCATCCGACCGCTACGCGAACAAGTTTTGGTCGGAAGCGGAGATCGAGGAATTTTGTTCCGAGTTCCGGAATCGGACCCGGTGGGGCGCGGATTGGGATTTTTTTTTATTTGGCGGGGTTGATGAGACTGAGAGCATCCGGCGGCTGACCCGGATCGGCGTGCCGGGTATTTGTGTGAGCACCCTGGACGATCTGGCGGCGGTGGTATCGGCGTGTGACCGGATAGTCTGCGGGGACACGCTGGTGATGCATCTGGCGGAGGCGATGTCGATCCGTCAAGCCGTCCTGTTTGGTCCGACATCCCACGCCGAAATAACGGTTAGCGGGGAAAAGATTGTATCGCCCTATTCGTGCGGGCCGTGTTATCTGCGGAAATGCGGCATCCGGCCAAGCTGCATGAGCGCGATCCGGCCGGGGCGTGTCTGGGCGGTTCTGGAGGAGATGGGCGCGGATCAGGTGTAATAAAAAAAAATTTGCTTTTTACATATTGGGTCGGTATAAAGAGGGCGAAGAGGCTCATCGAACATGAGCCCGGCCTATACAGGGGCCAAATATGGAGTAAAGAGGAGGCTCAACAGATGCCTCCTCTTTTTTTATGCCCGGTTAAGGGAATTGAAGGTGGGGTTCGAGCGCGTATTGGAAGAGAGTGCGGTGGGCATCGCCCTTGAAGAGACCCACGATGCCGCTCGTGACGTCATAGGTCATGTGATACCCCTGTTCCAGCCAGTTCTGGCGTATATTTTTTCCCGAAATCACCAGAGGCACCTGCATGATTTCCTTGTCGGACCATTTCCCGATCGAATGCCGGCCGCCGGCGCTCATTCCATGATCGGCGATCACGATGAAAATATAGTCATCCGGCGCGCACCACTCCAGCGTGTCAATCAAATGTCCCATCAGGTCGTCGCAGTGCTTGATCGCGTTCACATAAGGCGAGCCGTAATGGTAGATGTGCCGGCCCCGGTCTCGACAGTCGTGGGCGGCGCTGTCGGGACCCGGGAAATAGACGAAGGTGAAATCATTCTGAGGTATCATTTTGCAGGCGATTTCCATCCGGTACCGGTCCGGATAGCAGACGCGATGCTTGGACAGATGCGCGCGGCCGGCGGCGGACCGTTTAAGCCTCATTTCGACTTTTCGTTTGTAGAGGACGTCCAGAAGATGGCAGTGAGGGATTTTTCGGAGATATCCCTTCACCGAGTCTTCCGGATATCCGACAAAACAGCTCCGGAGCCCCATTTTTTCCCATAGGGACTGAGTAATCCATTTCCCCTGGCGGTTGCACATGATCCGCGCGACGCACTGAGGCGTCAGGGCCGGTTCTTTGGTGTAGACGTTGGTATAGAGCACGCCTTTTTCGATCAGCCGGAAAAGATTGGGAAGGCCCAGCCAATCGTGGACTTTGAAGATGGCGTCGAACCGGGTGCCGTCCCACAGATTCAGAACAATTTTCATAGCGCGCCTTTCAAGAGTTCAACTCCCCGGGCAGGGCTCGAACCTGCGACCCAGCGGTTAACAGCCGCTTGCTCTACCGGCTGAGCTACCGGGGAATACGGTTCTGACCGGAAACGCAGACTGTGTTTCAGAAGGCAGGGATCTGTCAAGGCTGGATCGAATCGATTTGTCGAGCCAGATCAAAATCTTTGCGGGTCAAGGCGCCGACGCTGTGAGTTGAAATCGATATCTCAACCCGTTTGTACGCAAAAATCCGGACATCCGGGTGATGGTCCATCGAATCGGCCAGCGGAACAATTCGGCCGACAAAGTCCACCGCGTCCGCAAATCCTTTCCGGACTATCGTCCGCTTGATGACATTCCCATCCCGGCTCCAACCGGACAAGCCGTTCAGCTCCGAGGCGATTTCACTGTCCGACATCTTATCCGTCATGTCCTATCCTCCCGGCCGGTCATCCGGCGGACATTTCCTGGCGGTTGAGAATGGCCTTGGACACGGTCATTCCGTCCATGTATTCCAGCGCCCCGCCGACCGGCAGACCCGCGCCGAGTCGGGTGAGTTTGACGTCAAAGGATTTCAACTGATCCATGAGATAGTACGCCGTGACCTCGCCTTCCGCGGTCTGCACGGTGCCCAGAATGACCTCGCGGATTTGGCCGGCGGCGATGCGGTTTTTGAGTTCGGCGATCCTGAGTTTTTCGGGTCCAACGCGCTGAAGCGGCGAGAGCAGACCCCCCAGCACGTGGTATTTTCCCTTGTAGGATCCGGTTTCCTCTATCGCAAGGAGATCCCGGACATCACTGACCACCAGCAGGACATCGGCCGACCGGGATGAATTTTTGCATATTCCGCAGAGACCGTCCTCGGAAATCGAAAAACAGCTGGGGCAGAGCTTGAGATTCGATTTGCTCTCCCGGACGGCCTGGGCGAAAGCAGCGGTGTCCGCGGACGACTGCACAAACAGGACATGATGGGCCAGCCGCATCGCCGATTTCGGCCCGATTCCCGGAAGTTTCTCAAATTGTTCCGCCAGCCGTTTCAACACCTGCATGGGCCCATCCTATCTTCCGGTCATTTCAATAGGCAACGGGCCGGCGCGCGTTGCCGCCGGTATTCCGAGTCGAAGTCTCATTCCCGTTGAATCGGATGCCGATAGAATGGACAAGAAACCGTTTCGGCGCCCCCATCCTTGGCGTGGGGGCGGGATTTGCCAAAATGAGACAGAGAGGTGGTTGTGCTGTGGTTCTGAAAGCGCTTCGGTTGCATGGCTTCAAATCTTTCGCGGAGGAAGTCGAAATCCTATTTCCGGGCCGGGTGGTCGGAATCATCGGGCCGAACGGATGCGGGAAATCCAACGTCGTCGACGCGGTCCGCTTTGTTCTGGGCGAGCAGAGCCTGCGGCTGCTGAGAGCCAGAAAAATCGATGATCTCCTGTTCGCCGGCAACGTCCGCCGGCCCGCCACGTCGTTCGGGTCGGTCGGGCTGGTTCTGGACAACGCCAATCGGTGGCTGGATATCGATTATCCGGAAGTTGAGATCCGCAGGATCATGCACAGAGACGGGGAATCCAAATACACGCTCAACGGCACGGGCGTCCGGCTCAAGGACATCCAGAAACTTTTCATGGACGTCGGCGTCAACAAGGGCCACTACTCGGTGATCGGGCAGGGGCAGGTGCAATCGATCGTGTCCGCGTCTCCGGAGGAAAGACGACAGTATTTCGAGGAGGCTGCGGGCGTGGTGTCGTACCGGCAGAGCCGGCGGGAGACCCTGCGGCGGCTGGATGAAGTGCAAAAAAACATGGAGCAGGCCGCCACCTTCACCGCCGAGTACGAGTCCCGCATGCATGGCCTCAAGGTCCAGGCCGGGCGGGCGCAGAAATATCTGGAATACCAGACCGCGTACCGACAATTGTTTCTGTTCAGCGCCTGGCGGCGGCATCATCTGATCCGCCAGGAGATGGAAACGATCCAGGGGGAACTGGCCCTGCTGGAACAGGAACTCGCCGCGGTCGAGAGGGCGGATGCGGAGACGGCGGATCGGGAATCGGCCCTCACGTCGGAACGGTCGAACCGACTGGCGGAGCTGTCCGAGAGGCAGGATCAACTCCAGAAGGCCGAGGATCAGCGCGTCGAAAGGGACCGGGCCGTTATTTTAGCGGAAGAAAAATCGTATGGTCTTGGCCGAAGCCTCAACGAACTGGATCTGTTGGAAAACAAACTGTCCCGGCAGACCGAAGACCTGTTTCCGGCCGGCCCGGAGCCGAAGGAATCGCTTCGGTTCCGGATCGAACAAATGAAAAAAGAGTTTGGCGTCGCGATTGAACAACAGGAAGATCGCGCCCATCGCCTCCAGGCCGAACTCGAATCGGTTGACGCGCGGCTTCAAGCGGAGGAGGCCCGCATGGAGATCGGCCAGGCCGGCATCATCTCCGCGCGGGAGAGCATCGCGGCGCTCGAATCAACCCTGGCCGGACTTCAGCAATCCTCGGAGGAAATCAGGGTCCGGTTGGAACAGTTGGGCGCGCAGTGCGCGGCGGACGACGCGCGGATGTCGAATCTGAAAGCGGACCTGGAGAAGCGTGAGCGGCGGCGCGCGGAATGCGGGCAGGTCCAGACGGAGACCGAAGTCCTGACCCGCGAAGCGGAGCGGTGGTTGGAGAGGTCGATGAACAGTCTGAACCAATTGCGCCGCGATGCGGCCGAGATTCAGGGCCGGTATCACCATCTGTGCGCGGCCGAAGAAAGCCACGAGGGTTTCTCCGCGAGCGTCCGGATGGTGCTGGACCGGTTCGGCAAGCGGGATGAATTTCTGGGTGTGGTCCGGGACCTGATCACATTTGAGCCGGAGTACACCAAGGCCGTCGAAGCCGCCCTCGGCCCGAAACTTCAACATATGGTGGTCCAGAGCGGGGAATCGGTGAAAGACATATTGCGCGAACTGTCGAGGGACCTCCGCGGGCGGGTGACCTTCTGGGCGCTGGACCTTTTGCCGCCGCCGATTCACGCGCCGGCCATCGACCTGAACGAATCAACCATCGGATGGGCCGTGTCGCTTTTGAAATTTGATCCAAAACTCCGCCGGCTCTTCGAGAACCTGCTTGGCCGGACGCTCGTGGTCCGGGACATGGAAGCGCTCCTCCTGGCCGCCAAAACCTGGGGGGGCCGAAGCGCGATCGTGACGATCGAGGGCGCCTACTATCGATCGGGCGCCATCACCGCCGGGCCGACGGTGGGGGCGATCCTCATGAACCGGAAAAGGGACCTGTCGGAGACCGAAATCCGGCTCAGAGGTCTGACGGACCGGCTGGCCGTCGAGGAAGAGCAGCACACGCGCGCGTGTTCGGAGGTTGCGGCGGCCCGGACCGCCAGAGAGGCCGCTTACCGGCGGTATAAAGAGGCGGACGCGGAAGTTGTTCGCGCGGAGGCGGATTTACAGTCCGTCCTCCTGGTCGCCCGGGAACGGAAGAGTCAGATGGAGAAGACATCGGAGCAGTTGACCCACAAGCTCGCGGCGATGTCCGAAACCCGCGACCGGTACGACCAGATCCAGCTCAAAGCCGGCCAGGAAGAGGTGCAGGATCGACGCCTCCTGGACGAACTTCGCTCGCACATCCAGTCTCTGCGGACGGATCAATCGGCCGCTCTGAGTGAGTTGCGGACTCTGGAGGAGAAGCAGAGGGACCTGACTCGAATCGATGCGGAGTTGTTGGATCTGGAATCCCGCCGGCAGGCGATCGGCGCGGACAAACAGACAGCGGAGGATTCCGTTCGGAGATTCCGGGAGGATCTGACGCGGGCCGAGGAGGCCTCGGCCGGATGCCGGGCCGCGATGAAGGAGAGCCAATCGGCGTATGCGGCGATTGGACAACAAATCGAGCAGATCCGCGCGGAGAGCGGAGAGCGAATGCGCCGGAGCCAGCAGAAGCGCGAGGAGGTTCACCGCCGGCAGATTCGCCAAACCGAGCTGGGCGCCGACCGGTCCAATCTGCGGGAGAACGTCCTGAACGAATTGCCGGACGTTGATATCGAACAGCTGACCGATCCGCCGGCAACACCGGCCGGAGCCGATGGCCGGACGGCTGAGGACTGCGTGGCCGAGACCCGCGACCTCCAGCTCAGAATGCAAAAACTGGGCGCCGTGAACATTCACGCGATCGAGGAATACAACGACGTGGCGGCCAAGCATGCCGACCTGGCCAGACAGGTGACGGATCTGGAGCAGGCCAAAGAGAATTTGAAAGATGTTCTCCGGAAGACCGACCGGATCTGCCGGGATCGGTTTGGGGAGGTATTTGAGCGAGTGGCGACGTATTATCAGGAGGTCACCAAGAAATTGTTTCTGGGCGGGGAGGGGAAACTCATTCTGACCGAATCGGACGACCTGATGGAAAGCGGCGTCGACATCCAGATCCGGCCGCCGGGAAAGGGATTCACCTCCATCGCCTCGCGGTCCGGCGGGGAGCAGTCACTGGCCGGGCTGTGTTTGTTGTTTGCGCTATTCATGGAGAAGCCGTCGCCGTTTTGCATGCTGGACGAAGTCGACGCGGCGCTGGACGACGTGAACGTCGGCCGGCTGGTGAGGCTGATTGAGGATTTTTCGGAGCGGATTCAGTTTGTGATCGTGACGCACAACAAGCTGACCATGCAATCGGCCGGATGCCTGTTTGGCGCCACCATGGAGGAGGCGGGGATCACGAAATTCGTATCGGTGAGAATGAAGACCGCCGAGCAGCAGGCGCTGGCCGCGGCGTCTTGAAGATCCCGGCGGTTTTTCTCGAAAACCCCCAGGTCCTGCTCCGCCGGCTTCTGCGCGCGGCGGTGATCCTGACTTTGATCATCACCGCTCTGTCCGTGATCCGCCATCTGAGGCATAAATCGCAAGAGGCGCGGGAAAAGGAGAAGGAGCGAACGCGGATGGAGGCTGAGACGTTGAAAAACAAGGTGGACATCAACTGGGAGGCGCAGATGCGAACGATCATTCCCGAAGAGGAGGAACTGCTGGCGCCGACCGTCATCCCGCAGCTTTTGATTCCGCCGCTCTTGAACAAGATCGATGTGCCGAAGGCGCTAAGTTTTGAGCGGACCAAACGATATACGGCCGCCTACGAATTTCATTCGACCCCGCAGGTAACCTTCTGGAACGCCCCGACGCCTGCGGCGGCCGCCGGCGACAGAACACCCCGGCCAAGGCCGATCGATTTGCCCGCGGCCATCGCGCCCAGTCTGACGGTGGACACCAGCGCGATGAGAAAACCGAAACCATTTCAGAGCGTCGGACAGACCTATATTTTCATGCCCTGAGAATGGGTTGACAGGGGGCGGGTGCGTGAGAGAGAACTCAAGCCAGCCGGTCATGACACGTACTCTTGGAATCGCGGGACTCATCCTGTTTTGGACAACATTCGTCGCGGCGGAAGCCATTCTCGGTCCGGCGGCGATGGACGTCGGCGAATATCGCGTCGGCGTCGGCGATGTGCTTCGGATCCATCTCTTCGACGGGAAGGAGTCGCTCGAGCAGGTCGCGCGCGTCCGGCCGGACGGTAAAATATCGGCCGACCTCGCCGGGTCCGTCCATGTTCAGGATTTCACCCCAACCCAGATCGGCGAAGTGCTCAAGCTTCGATTAAAAAAATATTACCGGACCGCCGAGATCACGGTATTCGTGGACGAGTTCGCCAGCCAGAAAGTTCTCGTCATCGGCAACGTCAAAACGCCCGGGAATTACGCGCTGATGGGCGAGGACCGCGTGCTGGATGTTCTGGCCCGCGCCGGATGGCTGGCCGTGCCGGTGGGGGAGGGCACGGACCGGGTGGTGCTGCTGAGAGACAACGCGCGGGAGAATCTGTCGATTACGGAGATGCTGGGCGACGCGAAGCTGGACCAGAACCGGGTGCTGCGCAAGGGGGACATTCTGCACGTGATGTCGGCGGCCGAAAAAGGGATGGTGCGTGTCCAGGGAGAGATCAAATCGCCGGGGAAAGTCTGGATTGAGCGTGATCCGATGTGGGTCACGGACGCGCTGACGGCCGTTGGCGGCCTGACGGATGCGGCCGAGCCGACCAAGGCTTTTGTCGTCCGGACCGACGGGGTCCAGATCCCATTCAATCTGGAGGAGGTGTTGAACGGGAAGCGCGCGCCGAACGCCGCGCCGCGCCTGAGGGACGGTGATCTGCTCTATGTGCCCCACAAGACGCGGCTGCGCGTCTATGTGATCGGCATGGTCCGGTCACCGGGCCAGTACGAACTTCCCGGATCATCCCACGTCCTGGCCGCCATCGCGAGAGCCGGCTACCACGTGCCCGGAGCGGTTCTGGACTCGACCCGGGTGGTCCGTGTGTCTCCGACCGGGCAGACCCATGTATTTCAAATCGCGCTGGAAAAACTTCTCCTGGACCGGCAGTTCCAGAATGACATCGAGCTGGAGGATGGCGACGTGGTGTATGTTCCCAAAAGTGTGATATCCGGCGTGGGGGATTTCTGGGAAAAAATCTGGCCGCTGGTTCGGGTGAACATCCAGAACCTTCAGGCCCCCGCACAGACCACCGGCGCGCACTGATCGTCGGCCCCATGCGCCGCAGAATCCTCTCTCTCGGACTATTACTCGCGGTCGCCGTCGGCGGACCGGCGGCCCTCTGGATGTGGTCCGAACCCCTGGAGGAGCGCCTGTTGGGCTGGTGGTCCGGCGAGGAGGAGGTCTGGAACGAGAGCCCAGCGGTGCGTGTCACGGTGGAACTGAGCGGATCGACCCTGCCCGGCATCCAGACGGTCGCGAGAAAAATGATATCCTTTCTGGCCCCATTCGACGGACAGATCCGGCATACCGTCACGGACACACCCGCGCCGGGCGCCGTACTCTCCGCGACCCTGCCGCCGCCCGCGGTGCTGCCCCTGCAGGATCTGAGTCAAAAAATAGTTGACGGATGGAACGCGAGCATCCCCGCGGTCCGGCCGGAGAAACGGATTGGGGGAAAAAAGCGAAAAAGGCGCCTGTCGGGCCGGCCGGCGGCGCGGCCGGATCCGGCGGAAAAAGTCTTCCGGGACATCCAGCGGCGAAAAAAAGCCCTGGACTGGCAGTGGGCGGAGACTGAAAAATCTCATCAGCGACTGATGGACGCCCGAAACCAATTCCGCCACCCGGAGGACCTTGTCCGGCGGGACGCGGAGGCGGTGATGTTGAAAAGCAAATTGGTGGACATGGAGATCACGCTGGCGGAAGTGATCGATCATTACACGCCCGAGCATCCCCGGGTTCGGCAAATCCAAAACGACATGATGGCCATCCGAACCGAGCTGGATCGCCGAATCCTGGCGGTCGATCAGGAAGAACAGTCGAAATGGACGGCGCGGGTGGCGGAGTATCGACGGCAAAAACGATCACTGGAAAAAGAGGAGCGGAACGCCCCGCGCCGAGCGATGATACCGGCCCCTTCGGCCGAGCCGGCTGTGACGGAGCCGGCGGCGGAAACCGAAGGCGCCGAGGGGGTGGTTCCACAAACGCCGCCCGGGATTTTAAAAATGAGCTGGTCCGAATCACCGACCGTTCTGAAATCATTGACGCGCGTGAAGAAAATAGATTCCCAAAAATTGTCGATGGTATTTGCCGGTGTTGGAGGACTCTTCGTCGGCATCGGATATTGTCTGGGTTGCTTGGGTTCCGCCGCCGGATCGGCCCCGATCGCGGAGGGGGCGGCGGCGGTCGAGGCTGAAGATCCGTATCCCAAACCCGCCGGGCCGGCGGCGGTAAAGCCGAGCCGGAGGCCGTTGCCGCCGATGTCCGAATCGCCGCCGCCGGCGCCGGAAAAGATTCTTCCGGAATCGGAAATGCCCGGCCAACCCTGGATCGAGATTCCGATGCTGCCGGAGGTGGAGAAGGGGTTATACACCGTTTTTGCCCCGACCTCTCCGGCGGCGGCCCTGTTCGCCACAACCGCGGAGAGGCTCCTTAAAGAATTTCCCGATGCCGGCGCCCAGGCTGCGGAGTCGCCACAGGTGGTGGCCGTGGCGGCCATCCGGAGCGGTACCGGCACATCGACATTCGTGGCCAACCTGGCGGTGGCGCTCAGCGCGCACCGGCCGGTGGTGCTGGTCGACCTGCACCATACCGCCCCCCAGCTTCACAATCTGTTTTCCATCAAAAGCACGTCTCAGGATCTGACGGCATCGGGTTCCTGGGCCGATTCCATTCAGGCCACCCCCATCGATCGATTGTCGGTCCTGCCGCTTTTTTATCCGCATCAGGAAAAGGAGATGGCTGATCTAAAGTTGAAAAAGCGCTTTGCGGTTTTCTTAAAGGAATCAGCGCCGGACCGGCTGGTGCTGCTGGACGTGGCTCCGGTGGGCCGCAGTGACGTATTTGAAGAAATAGCGGACGTCTGTCACCGGTTCCTGTTGATCGTCGGCCCGGATCCGACCCCGGCGGGCGACCGGTCGGTGTTGCGACGACTGGCGAAAGTATTGAAGAAAAAGCCGATCTTGCGTGTGGTGCGGCATCATGAGCCGCTGCCGCAGGCGTTGACCGCCAGGCCCAGCCGGCAGTACGAGTTCATCGGCGTCCCCGGTTAAAATCCCGCCGGGATCGAGGCGGGCGGCGATGCCATTTGATTGGCGGACATCTTCGGTCTAAAGATCCGAAGCCTCCTTGACAGCCTTCGCGCAGCCATCGTAATATCCGCCCCTTGATCACGGGGGTGGTCGATGAGAAGTGTACATTGTAGAATGTTTTTTCTTACGGCTCTGGGATTTTTCCTGTGTATCCATTCCCTAAACCACGCGTCAGCCGATGGGCTGATCCCCGCCGGCAGCACTACGCCTCAGGTCTGTGCCGCCATCGAGAAGGAGTATGCGAAGTCGATCGATCTTTGGCGCGAGGGCAAGTTGCGTGAGGCCGTTATAAAACTGCATGCATGCGAAGACGTTCTGAAAAAGCACAATTTATGGATGCCCGTGAACTTGTCGAAAGAGGCGACGGCCGATCAGCGGAAAGCGCTGAGACTGACCAACACGGTCATTTTTTCGTTGGCCTCCATTTACCAGAAGATGGGATGGCGAACACTGAGTGACCGATATGCCCGGATGGCTCGCGAACGCGGGCTGCTTCCAAAAATTGTATCGTCCCATCAGAAATCGCGATGAGGGTCGACAGGTCTAATGTGACGGCGGGACCTCTGATGATATGTGGTCTCGGCGCGGCCTTGTTGTTGACGCTGTTTCCCGGAAATGGATTTTCGGAGGGAACGGTTATTCCAGAACTGATACAGATCAGGAGACCCGCGCCACAAGGCGGGATAAATGAATATATCAATAGCCCCGTGCTGGAGGGCACACACGAGGGAAATATCGTCTATATGGTATCCAACCCAGCCGCCTCACAGGAAGTATTTGACCAGGTCTGTGTGAGGGGAGACGGGATACCCCCGGTTTTTGAACAGGGGCCGCTTGATTATCCCAAACATGAATTCTGGCGCATCGATCGGTCCGGTCAAGATGCTCCGTATCCTATCGGGACCCGACTGCATCTGTCGAAATCCGAGCTGGATGCGACTCTCGCTCCGCTCATGAATCGGCTGGGATATAGACAATTCAA
>CAZHRJ010000014.1:0-33974 GCA_964534765.1 uncultured bacterium | reverse complement strand
AAGCGGCGTGGATGGAGAGGACATCGGAATCCTGGACGAGATCCGGCAAATGTTTGACAATTTTTGCGCCGCTGTTGCCCGGCGATCGGACGTACGGATCGTAGGCCAGAACCCTCATCCCCAAATTTCGTAGAAGCCGGGCGACCGTCATTCCAATCCGGCCCAATCCGACAATTCCAAGAGTCTTGCCGGCGATTTGCCCGCCGATGAATCGATTCCGGTCCCAGCCGCCGGCGGTGAGGTGGTGATGGGCGAGGTGGATGTTGCGCGCGAGGCAGAAGAGGAGCGCGAGAGTATGTTCAGCGGTGGGGCGGGTGTGGGTTCCGTGGAGATGGACGACGCGGATTTGTTGATTGCGGGCGTCCTCAAGATCGATGTGATCGACGCCGGTGGTGGCGCTGGCGATGAGTTTGAGACGCGGGGCGGAGCGAATCAATTGACGATCCAGGATGGTCTCGACTCGAATCACTACAATGTCCGCCAGGGGCAGTTCCCGGCGGAGCCGCCCGCGGTCCGGCGCGCCAATCGTCACGCGGCCGACTTTACCCAGCCGGCGCAGTACAGTCTGAAAATAGGCCGGCTCGGTCACGAGAATATTCGGCCGCCGGGCGGATGATCCCATCCATGCGCCCGCGCCGGTTTCCCCAGCATCCATCGACGGAAATTGGAACACAGAATCCATTCGAGCACAACCTCGGCCCCCGAACGAAGATCCGCTTGCGAAATCTTGCCGGGCCGGGGTCTTTAGGGTATACTATGCCCCTTCGAGAGCGGATTTGCGGTAAAGGGAGGAATTTGTCATGGCCGAACAACGAATGCTGGATTCGTCGGCATTCCATCCCGCCACGCCCTCGGACGATTCAACGGGTCCGGGCCTGACGGAACTTCTGAAGCAGAAAGTTGAGCTGGACGACAAGATCCAGGAGCAGTTTTACCGCGAAAAGACGTTCATGGCGATTGATGTGCGGAAATCCTCCGAAATGAAAAAGGGCAAAAACAAGGACGATATTTTTCTCACTTTCGATTCCTACCACAAGCTGATCCACAAACACTCCGAGGAAAACGCCGGCCAGGTCCACGAAACCGCCGGCGACGGCATCATGTGCGTCTTCGACTCCGCCGACTGCGCGGTCAAGGCCGCGATCGGGATCATCACGGCGTTGCCCGATTTCAATCAGACGGAAAACCGGCTCAAGACTCCCCTGGTCCTCCGGATCGGCCTCAACAGCGGCCGGGTACTGATCGACGAGAGGAGGAGCATCGGGGAGCTTTTCGATTCGGTCATCGACATTGCCGGTCATCTCCAGAAGGAGGGCCGCGGGGGTGACATCATGATCACCCAGGCCACCCACAACGCGCTGTCCGAAAAGGGTCTCTTCAAGAAGGACAAATTTTGGGAATCCAAACAGATCCAGTTGTATCGCTATGCTCTCCAGGCCGGCCCGCTGGCGGACGCGACCGACTCGGATGCCGCCGAATCAGCGCCGGAAGAATTCAGGGGCATGGAAAAATTTCTGCCCATTCTCGACATCAGCCGCGGCAAGTCATTCCGGGAGATTGGCGTGAACGGTCTCGTCTGGGTGAAACGGCCGGGCGGCGCGGTTGCGGAGGGCCGGGTTATCGAGAGGCGTCCGGAGGGGGATTTTGGCGTGATCGTTGTTGAACTACCCGATGGGACGCAGGCTGAGGCCAGAATCCGGACGTCATTGCGTCTCTGTGGAAGCTTTGAGCGCGCCCAGATCCTTGCGGGCAAAACCCTCCCGGCGCCGGAATTTCAGCGGCGCACCGCGGAGGCCATTGGAGCCAGCGGCGTGGAGAATCAGGAGATGAAGACCTACATTCTGATCGCCGCGATTGGCATTGGCGCCTTGTTTTTTCTAATCCTTATTGTACTCCTGATCAAGTAGTCGATCCCGAGCAACTTCCCGCGTCTCTTAGTCGGCGATTCTGTGTACCGCCGGCCGACCAGGGGATTTCAAGCCGCCTGACGGACAGGCTCGGGATGCCTCAATTTTACCTGCGGATTTTCAAGCCCTCCGGGAAGCCGCCTTGCGCCGCCAGTCACACAGGCTCTTGGTCGTGACTCGATGCTGGCCGCAGAAATCCCCTGCTATCCCCTGTCAAACGGAAAGAATTTCGTTACACCCCACAGTGATCGTAAAAGCTCCGTGAACTCCCCCCGCAGACTGAGCATGTCGTTTTTTTTGAATCCGTCGAAGTTCGACGATTCGGGCATGGGGATCACCGTATACCCCCTTGAATTTGGCTTGGGCTCGAAATCCAGGAAAGCTGTACAACTCCGCGAATGTGCGTTTGGTTTTCATGATGAAGTGGATTGTACAACTTTTCCGGCGTCATCGGCAGTCTCATCTCTCCATGCTCCAGCATATTATGATTCACAACCTCGAAAATTCACCCACAGGAAAACCGGAAGAGGCGTTTTTTGTTCCTCTGACCTCTGCGGAAGTGCGTAAACTCGAAGCCGCCAAGCTGGTGGTCCATAAAAAAATGGCGATTCCCGGCGCAGGCAAACCGATACGGTAGACGAACTTTTTCACTTGGGCGAAAATTATTACGTGTGCGGCGCAGTTCGTCACGGGATCACAAAACAGTTCACTTTGCCACTTGGCACCGGGTAGTAGTGCCCAACACGGAAGTTCGGGTGGGATCGCCTTTTAGTAGCGGGCAGCGATGGCCGCAATGGATCGATTGAATCCAAAGCCGGAATTTCTCGTTTGAGTTGACTGGCCCTCGCTGACTAGAGTATAAGGGCTGGGTACCGAGCAAACATTATTCTCGAAATAAGTTCGAAAAGTTTACAATTCTTTTACGCGCGCGTACTGGAAAAACTGGATACCAAATGGATACAAAACATGATTCCAGAAATAATATGGTTGCCTTGGAACAATTAGATTATGATGGACTTGACCGGTTCGGGGAGGTGCTCCAGTGGACAACGAGAGCAGACTGTAAATCTGCCGCCTCACGGCTACGGAGGTTCGAATCCTCCCCTCCCCAATTGATAGCCGGTCGCGGGAGTCGGAACAAAAAATATGATGATCCGCAACAGCGGCCGTCTCGATCATTCGATCCTCCGCCGCTCCGATCCTTCCGGATGTCCCGGATTATTGGAAACCTTTATCTGCGCCGGCGGCCGGGCTCCCTTTTGGGCCGAACACTGGGCACGCCTGGTTCGATCGGCCCGGCGGCTCGGCATTATCCTGCCGGCGCGGATGAAGCCCATTTTGGAATCGCAGATCGGCGAGCTGGGCCCGCACCCGCACCGGGGTCGGATCACGCTTTATCCGAATGGCCGATACGAGCTTTCGATAGAGTCCTACGACGCCCGCGAATTGATGCGGACGCACCCGCGATCGCACGCAGTTGTGTGTTCGCCGGCGCCGAGGGGCTATCCCGGCCCGTTTTCCGGGATGAAGACAACGCGCCGTGCGGATCTCGACAGAATTTTTGCGCGTGTGAGGCAGGCGGGGATGGATGACGCCATATTATTTATTCCCGAGCGACCCGCATCAAAATCGGTTGTCTACGAAACCACCCGCGGGAACCTTTTCTGGATCCGGAATCGGATTGTCCATACGCCTCACTGGAAACTGGGATGCCTGCCGGGCGTGATGAGAGGGTGGGTCATCCGGCAATGCCGCCAATGGAACATCGCGGTTCGGGAAGGCCGAAACACACTTGCGGACATTCAAGACAGCGACGCGGTATTTCGGACCAACGCGCTGATTGGCGTCGCCCCCATCGGGGCCATCCGTGGACTGGGCCGGTGGGCGACCGAACATCCGCTGATCCGGCGACTTCGGCGGGCGATTCGGGAAAAAATCACCGGAGGGACCGGCGCAGCCGGCGGATTTCGCCGCGGAGCGCCGATTCCGGATCGATTCCCCGCCTGACCGCCTCCCGGACGATCCGCAAGAGCCGCCGGCCGACGGCGCGCCGCGCCGATTTGGACGCAGGCCGAGAGCGGCGAGTGGCAGGAATAAGTCCGGCGCGCGCGGCCTTGTCGAGAATCCGTTTGGCCTGATAGAGGGCGGGCAAATGTCGAGGGACGCCGCCGATGGGATGAGCGCCGGCCGCGGTTTTCTGTTTTTCCCATCTGGCGAATATTTCGTCCGGCGAAAGATCGGGCCGGGCCGGGCCGAACACATGAGGATGGCGGGAGACATATTTTTCGACGCAGGTTCGAATAATGGTTTCATATCGTGGCCAGCCCCGGCTCTGTGCCGACCGAATCAGTGAGAGTACGAGAAACAGGAGGTCTCCGATTTCCTCCGCGTAGTGTTTTCGCCGGCCGGTTTCGATGGCCTCAACCGCTTCATGTGATTCTTCGATGAGTTTGGGCGCGAGACTCAGCGGCGTTTGGGCGCGGTCCCAGTTGCATCCGCCCGGACCTTGAAGGACGCGGACGAGCCGTAGGATTTTTTCAGAGTTATTTTTCATTCGAAGAATCGGTTTTGACGTCGGCACGGCGGGACTATAGCATATTGAAGCCCCGGTCGAAATAAGATGGACTTTGGCATGACCCTGATGGCCGTAGATTTCGGCAGCCGGCGCATCGGCATCGCCGTCACCGACACATCCGAGCGTCTGGCGTTGTCGGTAGGGACTTTCCGGATCAAATCCGAGTCGGACGGGATCGATCAAATCAGCCGGATGGCGGAGGCCCGCCGTGTCCGGGAGATCATACTGGGGCTGCCTCTGTCCCATGACGGCGGCGAGACCCAGATGAGCGGCCGCGTTCGGGCGTTTGCCGAGAAGCTGCGCCTGCGCCTGAGTATTCGGATCACGTTCGAGGACGAGCGGCACACGACGGAGGCCGCGGAAGCGCCGCTGAAAGTTGCGGGACTATCCGGCCGAAAGCGCCGCGGCAAAGTCGACGCCGGCGCCGCCACGGTTCTGCTGCAGAGCGTTCTTCGGAAAGGTCCTCCCCCCCAATGACCCGCCGGGGCGTGGCGATACTGGCCGTATCCGTGGCGATGAGTCTGGGAGCCATCGGGTACGCGATGTATCGCCGGTCCGTGACGCGCCCGATGCCGGAGCTGACCGCGGGCGTGGTTGAGGTGCGCAAGGGCTGGGGCGTATCGGAGATCGCGAAGGCGGTATTCGGCGTCAATCAGGGCGCGGCGCGGTGGTTCAGGGCGCATGTGATTCTCATCGGCGGCGCGCGAAAGCTGCGAGCGGGGGAGTACGCGCTGGACAGGGACACGATCGAGACTCTGACAGAGAAGTTGATGGGCGGCAAGGTCATGCTGTACCGGGTGACCGTGTCGGAGGGAGCGTGGGCGGAGGACATCGCGACGCTGATATCCGGCGCCGGCCTGGCCGGTCGGGCCCGGCTGATGGAATTGATCCGAGATCCGGAATTTGCGCGAACGGTTCTTGGCCATGACGCGCCGTCACTGGAGGGGTATCTATTTCCGGAGACCTATTATTTTTCAAAGGGAATGACTGAGGAGGATATTCTTCGCGCGTTTGTTGAGCGATTCAAGGAAAAGACATCGGCACTTGGGGCGTCGGAGACGCTGATCCGGCCGATTCATGAGGTGATCACGCTGGCGTCGATCGTCGAGCGGGAAGCGCGTGCGGCCGATGAGAGGCCGCTGATCGCGGCGGTCTTTAGAAACCGGGAGCGCCGCCGCATGCCGCTGGAATCCTGCGTGACGGTCGAATACGCCCTGGGCCGCAAAAAGAGAGTTCTTTCGGACGACGACCTGCGCGTGGATTCGCCCTACAACACCTACCGGCGCGCGGGATTGCCGCCGGGTCCCGTAAGCAATCCGGGCCTGGCGTCGATTCGCGCCGCGCTGGCGCCGGCGGATACGGACTATTTATTTTTTGTGGCGCGCGGCGACGGCCGGCATTTTTTTTCCCGCACATGGCCGGAGCATCTGCGGGCGAAAGCGCAGATGAAGCGGAATCGCGCCGTGCTGCGCGGCCTGGCGCGCGGCCCGGCGAAAAAGTGACGGCGCCTCCGCGCGACCGGTTCCAGCTGGTCTGGCTTAAATATTCCGCCGGATATGCCGAAAAGATAAACGATGCCGCGGATGTGGCAGGGATGAATCTATTGACGGAGGGCCAAAGGGTTTGAACCGGGGATGGGCATGGGCACTGATTTGCATACTCAGCACCGCCTCGCCGGACGCGGCGCATTCCATTATTGAGAATGGTCTGCTGATGGAGGGGCCCGCCACCCTGGCCCGCGGCGCCTGGTCGGTCGGTACCTATCTGGAGTTCAGCAGTGGGGCGCAGCCGATCACGGTGAACGGCAGCGTATCCGCATCCGGCACCAGCGTACCGGTCAAAGTCGATTCGATTCGCCTGCCGGTAGAGGTCCGGTATGGCCTGTCGGACAATTTCGAGATCGGCGGCGACCTCGGGTTCGAATCGGACGACGGCGAGCCGGACGGCTCGGTGACCTATTTCAACGGGAGCGGCCTGGAGCATTTGCGTCTGATGGGCAAATGGAATTTTTTCCAGGACGTGGCCGGCGTGGCGACGCTGGCGTTTCTGGGCGACAACGAGCTGTATTACGGTCTGGACAGTCTGGATTTTGGTCTCCGGTTTGTCTACGGTCCGCAGGTGGGCGCTGGGACATTAAATATGAACTTGGGGATGTTGATGAAAAACGGGAGCGCGAGTTTTCGCGGGGCGAACGCGAAGATTCCGTCGACGAGCGAGGATTATCAGAATGTTTTCAGCTACGGGATCGGATACATCTATCCCTATTCCGACCGATTCACGGGCGTTTTCGAGTTTACGGGCTCGTCCTCGCCCTACAAGGGCGGTGGTGGAGTCAACGCGGAGGATTTGATGAGCCTCCAGGTAGGGATGCGGTACGGGTTTACGGAGCAGCTCAATCTGAAAGGCGGGATGGGGGTAGGGATCGGCGATGGCAGTCCGAATTTTCTGTTCCGGATCGGCATGGACTGGTTGTGGGGCGCTTTTGTATCCACCGTCTCCGAAGCTCCGCCCCAGCGATGGGAGCCGTCAGGATCGCCGGGCCGGGAACCGGAGAGAAGAGTGGAGAAGCCCGCCGTTCCAACTCAACCGGAGGAAGAGATGAGCCGTGGAGGAGTCCCGGCTGCGAGGGGTCAGATTCCGATGGATCGGACGGCGGAAAAAGATCGGATGACCGAGCCCGCGCCGGCGACCTTGGGCACGCCGCCCGAGAGAGTTCCGCCCGTTCCGGCCGGCCCGACGACCGAGGAGCAGTTGCAGGCGCGGGTGAGGGACGCGGCGGACGCGTTCAATCGCGGGGATCTGGTATCCGCGGCGTCGAACTATGAGTCGGCCATTCGATTAAAAGACGGGGACGCGGTATTGCACTACAACCTGGCGACGACGTATTTTCAGATGAAGCGATACGCGGACGCGAAGACCTATTTCAAGAACGCGCTGGCGATCAATCCGAACGACGCCGACAGCCGGCTGTATCTGGGCTATACGTATTATTATCTGCAGGACCAGGCGTCGGCGATCCGGGAGTGGCAAAAAGTACTGGAGATTGACCCGACCAACACGCTGGCCAAAGAAAATCTGAGATCCCTCGGCCTCGAGTAATCCCACCGCCGCGCCGATACCCCTTGATTCTGTGGAGTGACGCACTTATACCTACGTGAAGCCATGCCGGAGTCGGAAGAAGCCCGCGTGCGGGCGAAGCAGTGGAAACGGGCAAAGAGGCGGTCGATGAATCGTCCAGCGGTATGCGTTTGTCTGGCGCTGATCCTGGCGGCGAGTCTGTGGAGTCAGGCGGCGTTCGGTAAGGCCTATGACGGAGTCTACATCGAGAACGCGCACACGCTGGAGCGAGGCGTGTGGAATCTTCGGTCGAGTCTGGAGTTTGGAAGCAAGGCCAAACCCGTGACGGTGTCGGCCGCGGTCACCGGATCGAGCAGTGTCGCGCTGAAAGTGGGTTCGATTCTCCTGCCGGTTGAGATCCGGTACGGTCTGAGCGACGTTCTGGAGATTGGTGGCGATCTGGGGTTTGAGATGGACCGTGGCGGGATCGAGGTATCGGGCGGCGGCGCATTTTTAAACGGGAGCGGGCTGAGGCGAATCCGGATGCTGGGGAAATGGAATTTTTTTCAAGACATGTCGGGCCTGGTGGATCTGGCATTTGCGGGTGACGAGACGCTGTACAACAGCACGGGCAGTTTTGATATCGGCTTGACCTTCCTGTATGGCCCCCAGATTGGACCGGGGACGCTGAATACCCAGCTGGGACTATTGATGAAAGGCGGCGACGTCAAAGTCGGCACGACGCTGGCGGCGGATTTTGGCACGGTATTCAGTTACGGGGTTGGATATCTCTATCCATCGTCGGATCGGCTCAGCTGGGTATTCGAGCTGGCCGGATCGTCGTCCCCGTATGACGGTAAGACCGGCATCACGGGTACGAAGGGCCGGCTGGGTTTGATGTTCGGCGGCAAGTATATGATGAGCGACCGGTTCACGCTGGACGGCGATCTTGGATTTGGCATCCAGAAGGGCAGCCCGACCTTCACGCTCCGCGCCGGCGGAGACTGGGTGTGGGGCGCGATCAGCGAAAAGGCCGAGTCGCCGACCCGCCGATGGACGCCGACCAGCGGCGGGCAGGCGTCTGGCGACAAGAAATCCGTGGCAACCGGCGGCGTTTCGGAAACCAAGGAGCCGGCGAAATCGCCGGAGCCGGCCAAGCCGAGTTACGAGCGCCCGACGCGGTATGACGTGCCCCGCCCGCCGGAGCCGCCGCCGAGCGGTCCGACGGTGGAGGAGCAGTTGCGGGTTCGGATGAAGGAAGCGACGGACGCGTTTACGCGAAAAGATTATGCGGCGGCGGCGTCGGCATATGAGGCGGCGATAAAGTTAAAGGACAACGACGCGCTATTGCATTACAATCTGGCGACGACCTATTTTGAGCAGAAGCGGTATGCGGACGCGAAGGTGTACTACAAGAACGCGTTGACCCTGAACGCCGCCGACGTCGACAGCCGGCTGTATCTTGGATATACTTACTATTATCTTCAGGATCAGCCATCGGCGATCCGGGAGTGGCAGAAAGTGTTGGAGATTGATCCGTCTCACGCGCTGGCGCGGGAGAATTTAAAGTCGCTGGGCATCGAGTAGCGGGACACCGGAGGCATCGAATGCGAAGGCAGGTTGTGGGTATTGCGCTGGCGGCGGTTCTGGCGGCGGATGCGTCGGCCGGTGTGTATCTGTTTCGGGACCAGACCGGCCGGGTGGTTTTGTCGGACGTGCCGGCGGCTCCGGGCGCGCGGCGTCTGATCGGCGAGGCAAAGCAGGAGGAGACGATCCAGCAATTCGTGTCAGAGAGGGATCAGGTGGCGCTGTATGCGGGACTCATCCGGCAGTACGCGCGAGTGTACAATCTGCCGGAGCCGTTGATCAAAGCCGTGATCCAGGTGGAATCGTCATTCAATCCAAGCGCCGAATCTCATAAAGGCGCTGTCGGGCTCATGCAGGTGATGCCGGCCACAGCCAAGGACATCGGCATTCACGGGGACCTCAAGGACCCGCAGGTGAACATCGAGGCCGGCTGCCGGTATTTATCCATGATGTTGAGCCGATACCGCGGGCAGGTTCCGGTGGCCCTGGCGGCCTACAATGCCGGCCCTTCGGCTGTGGACTATGCGGGCGGTGTGGTTCCGGATTTCCCCGAGACGAAGTCCTACGTGACGAATGTGACCGATCTGATGAACCGGTTCAGCACGACGGGGAGCGTCTATGTAGTGGAGCTGACCAAGGGCCGGTATTTGATCACCAACTATTAACCGTTCGGTTAATAGTCTGCAAACCAAAAAATAAACCACAGCCAGACGCAGACCAACACAGACCCTCGCCGGCTGTATTACTGGGATCATGAAATATCCGACAGTTGTGCGAAGGGTTCAAGGATTCAAGTGGTCGAGTGTTCGAGAGAATTCGCCTGACCCCCCGACCTCTTGAAACCTGTCCCTTTGTAATTTCCCCGGGTGCTTGACCGTTACTTTTTCATCATGTTACGAGTAGGCATGATTGATTCACGCACGGTTGATCGGCTGACGGCTGTTGCGCGGCTGGTTGAGTCCGGATCCACGGGCGGTTGGGAAAAGTCCGCGGCCGCCGTGATTGCGGCGGGAGTGGATTTGGGCACAGCGGACATCGTCTTTCTGGTTCTGGACGGCCGGGGGGAACCCATCCTGGGACAACTGGAGTGGTCGGAAGTCGTGCGCGACGGCGTGGTGGTTGATTTTGTCGGCGCGCGCGGCATTCTCCGGCGCATGCTGGACAGAGCCGAGACGAAGCTGGGAATGAAGATCGAGCGGTGTTCGACCGGGTATCCGCCGGGCACCGATCCGGATCTGAGCGCGAATGTGGTGCGAGACGCGGGTCTGGAGGTGGGCGCCGTAGTGGATGAGCCGACGGCGGCGGCGCTGGCGCTGGGGATTCAAGACGGAATCGTGGTGGACATCGGCGGCGGGACAACGGGCATATCGGTGCTGGAGAACGGATCGGTGACCTACAGCGCGGACGAGGCGACCGGCGGCCGGCATTTATCGTTGGTGATGGCGGGCGCCTACAAGGTCAGCTATGAGGAAGCGGAGAGGCGCAAGCGAGCGGATGCGGGCCGGAAGCATCTGAATGTTGTGAGGCCCGTGATAGAAAAAATGGCCGAGATAGTCCGAAGACATATTGAAGGCGCGCGCGGGGATCTGCCGGTGATGCTGGTTGGAGGGACGCCCCAGTTGGAGGGGTTCAAGGAAGTTTTTGAAGAGGAGTTGTCCCGGCCGGTGACGCTGGCGCCGGAGCCGCTCTTTGCCACTCCGCTGGGCATCGCGCTGGCGGGACTGGAATTGTCCGGAGCGGCGTCCCTGACCGCCGGATCGAAGCCCGCGGGCCGATCCGTATAACCGCTCCGGCCATGCCGATCGACGAAACGGGGTTGCAGACAGCGGTCGAGCGGGTTGTGCGTCGGGTGCTGGAAAGCAATCTCCCGGCCCACAAAAGCGCCGGTGCGGCTCCACCGATTCGCCGCACGGTGTCGATTGGCGTGTCGAGCCGGCATCTGCATCTTCAGCCGGACCATGTTGAGGCGTTGTACGGGAGGGGACACAAACTGACGAAGATGCGGGATCTGGTCCAGCCGGACCAATTTGCCAGTAACGAGACCGTGACCCTGATCGGCCCGCTCGGCCAGTTACGGAATGTCCGGGTATTGGGCCCGGAGCGAAAGCAGACCCAGATCGAGGCCTCCCTGACTGACTGTCATACGCTCGGCATCCAGGCCCCTCTTCGGTTGTCCGGAGATCTCGCCGGGTCCGCGCCGCTGAAGATCCGCGGGCCGCGCGGCCTCATCGAGATCCGCGAGGGTCTGATTCTGGCGCGCCGGCATTTGCACATTCACAACGAGGAAGCGGCAAGATATGGTATCAAGACTGGAGACCGGGTGCGCATTCGAACCGCCGGGAGCCGGCCGGTCATATTTGAGGATGTGATCGTCCGGGCCGGCGCGGATCACCGGATGGAATTTCATCTGGATACGGACGAAGCGAACGCCGCCGGCGTCAAGAACGGCGATCTGGCGGAGATTATCGGAGGATGACGACATGCAAATCGCGCGAGTGATCGGCAACGTGGTGGCGACGCGCAAAGTGGAAAAGGTCATGCGCTACAAGCTCATGGTGGTGGAGCCGGTGGACCTGACCGGCAAGCCGTCGGGCAAGCACATCGTGGCGATCGACGCCGTTTCAGCGGGTCCGGGCGAGATCGTGTTCATTGTGGAGGGCAGTTCAGCCCGGATGGCCGTGCCGGAAAAGGATGTGCCGATCGACACGGCGATCATTGCGATCATCGACGAGATCGAGCGGGACGGGAAGATCATCTTTAAGAAATTTTCCGAAGAGTTCGCTCCGTCGGTCCGATGACATGCTGATTGTCATCGGGTCGGACCACGGCGGATTTCAGTTGAAAACCGATCTCAAGCAGTTTCTCGCCGCGCAGGGTCATTCGATCAAGGACTACGGCGCCTTCTCGAAGGACCCGGTCGACTATCCGGACATAGCCTTTCTGGTGGCCCAGGGGGTGGCGCGCGGGGAATATGAGCGCGGGATTTTGGTGGACACCACGGGCATTGCGTCCGCGATTGTGGCCAACAAGGTATTCGGCGTGCGGGCGACGCCCTGCGCGGATGCGACGACGATCAAGTCATCCCGGGAACACAACGACGCGAACGTTTTGTGTCTCGGCGCCGCTCTGGTGTCGGCGGACCATGCCCAGCCGCTGGTATCGATGTGGCTGGCGACTCCTTTTTCCGGCGGCCGGCACGCGCGGCGAGTCGAGAAGATCCGGCAAGTGGAGGAGATCACGATGAAGCAGAGCGGACTCCACAGTCTGAGAGGCTGATGACTGAGTGGAGCTGGCGCGTGTGATCGGGCGGGTGTGGTCGACCTCGAAGGATGAGAAGTTGCGGCAGACGAAACTTCTGCTGGTTCAGCCGCTGGATTTTTATCTCAAAGATCGCGGCCAGCCCTTCATCGCGGCCGAAAGCGTTGACGCCGGCGCGGGCGAAGTTGTGATTCTGGCCCGCGGCCGCGAGGCGACCTTTCCGTTCGGGCTGGAGCCGGCGGCGCCGCCGGTGGACAAGTGTTGTGTGGCGGTGGTGGACGATGTGTACTATGACGAGTCGGCCTGAAAAAATATGTTGATCTGCCGCGTGAAGGGCAACGTAGTTGCGACAAGGAAAGACGACCGGCTGGCTTCCTGGAAACTCCTGATCGTTCAGCCGGTCGGCGTCAAAGGGGAGTCCCAGGGGGAGCCATTTTTAACCGTGGATGCCGCGCAGGCCGGGATTGGGGATCTCGCCCTGGTCGCGCGGCACGGCGCCGCGGCGCGGGCCGCGATGACGGCGATCCGCAAGTCGGACGAGTACGCGCCGGCGAATGCCGTGATCATCGGGATTATCGACGCGGTCACGGATTACAGAACCGTCGAGGCCAATCCACAGTTCGCCGGGGATCCGAAGGCTGGCCCGTCGGCGAATCGGCGTGGGCGGCCGAAGGGCAATCCATCGGGAGGAAAATCGGGATGATCTCTGAAGACGTCATCGAGCGAATCGCCGCGGCGGTCATCCGGGAGCTGGAGCGATCCGGCGGTCTGCCGGAGGCGCCCGAATCCATCGGTGCGGCCTGCGACGCGCATGACAGGGACGATGGAGAAATCTGCTGTGTGTGCTGGGTCCAGAACCCCGAGGGCGTGCAGGAGTTCATCGACGCGGGCGCCACGCGATTCGGCACGCAGCTGGGCCAGCCCCTGACGGCGCCGAACCTGGCGGGCTACATCGACCACACGTTGCTCAAGCCCCAGACCACCAAGCCCGAGATCGAGCAGTTGTGCAAGGAGGCGCGGGAATACAAATTTGCTTCTGTTTGCGTGAATCCATTCTGGGTGCCGCTTTGCGTGCAGTTGTTGAAAGGCAGCGATGTCAAAGTCTGCACCGTGATCGGTTTTCCTCTGGGCGCGACGAGCACCGCCGCCAAAGTGGCGGAGACGCAGGATGCCATCCGAAACGGCGCGGAGGAAGTGGACATGGTCATCAATGTTGGCGCGCTAAAGGCGGGCGACCGGGACGCGGTGAGGCGGGACGTGGCGGAGGTAAAAAAGGCGGCCGGTGATCGGACGCTGAAAGTGATTCTGGAGACGGGACTTCTCACCGACGAGGAAAAAATGATCGCCTGTCAGATCTGCAAAGAGGCCGGCGCCGATTTCGTCAAAACGTCCACCGGATTTGGCCCCGGCGGCGCGACCATGGCCGACATCGCCCTCATGCGCCGCGTGGTGGGGCCATCGATGGGCGTCAAGGCCTCCGGCGGGGTGAAAGACACAAAGACCGCGCAGCAGATGATCGCCATGGGCGCGACCCGCATCGGGGCGTCCGCCGGAATCGCGATCGTCAAGGGTGAAGGGGGAAAGGGAACCGGCTACTGATTATTCGGAGGAGTCGTTATTCTCCGATCACCTTGACAAGGACCCGTTTTTTCCGCTGCCCGTCGAATTCACCGTAATGGATGCGTTCCCATGGGCCGAAATCCAGTTTCCCGTTTGTCACCGCGACCACGACTTCCCGGCCCATCAGGTTTCGTTTCAAATGCGCGTCCCCGTTGTCCTCCCCTGTCTGATGGTGCCTGTAGGATTTCCCGTAGGGCGCGAGCTGTTCGGCCCAGTCGATCTGGTCCTGATGGAGCCCGGGTTCGGCGTCATTGATGAAGACGCTGGCGGTGATGTGCATGGCATTCACAAGACACAGCCCCTCCCGGATCCCGCTTTTTTTAACGATCCGGTCGATCTCGGGCGTGATGTCGATGATCTCCCAGCGCTTTTGAGTATTGAACCACAGGTATTCCGTTGTCGATTTCATGGGAGTATACTATCTTGGAATCCGGAGGTCAGGGCAAGTGGCTGAGATCAAACGCAGAAAAACGGTTGCTGTCCGGGTCGGGTCGGTTGTGGTGGGAGGCGGCGCGCCGGTGGTTGTCCAATCGATGACAAACACCGACACCGCCGACGCCGCGTCGACCGCCCGGCAAATCATCGACCTGGCGCGCGCCGGATCCGAGCTGGTTCGGATCACGGTGAACGTGCCGGAGGCTGCGAAAGCGGTCCCCGAGATCCGCCTGCGCGTGCGGGACGCCGGGGTCACCGCGCCCCTCATCGGCGATTTCCATTACAACGGGCACCAGCTCCTGACCGAGTATCCGGACTGCGCGCGGTCGCTGGACAAGTACCGGATCAATCCCGGCAACGTCGGCGCCGGCGCCGACGTTGCCGGGATTGATCCGGTACTTGTCCAGCGACCGCGCGCAGTCCGGATACTCGGTCAGGAGCTGGTGCCCGTTGTAATGGAAATCGCCGATGAGGGGCGCGGTGACCCCGGCGTCCCGCACGCGCAGGCGGATCTCGGGGACCGCTTTCGCAGCCTCCGGCACGTTCACCGTGATCCGAACCAGCTCGGATCCGGCGCGCGCCAGGTCGATGATTTGCCGGGCGGTCGACGCGGCGTCGGCGGTGTCGGTGTTTGTCATCGATTGGACAACCACCGGCGCGCCGCCTCCCACCACAACCGACCCGACCCGGACAGCAACCGTTTTTCTGCGTTTGATCTCAGCCACTTGCCCTGACCTCCGGATTCCAAGATAGTATACTCCCATGAAATCGACAACGGAATACCTGTGGTTCAATACTCAAAAGCGCTGGGAGATCATCGACATCACGCCCGAGATCGACCGGATCGTTAAAAAAAGCGGGATCCGGGAGGGGCTGTGTCTTGTGAATGCCATGCACATCACCGCCAGCGTCTTCATCAATGACGCCGAACCCGGGCTCCATCAGGACCAGATCGACTGGGCCGAACAGCTCGCGCCCTACGGGAAATCCTACAGGCACCATCAGACAGGGGAGGACAACGGGGACGCGCATTTGAAACGAAACCTGATGGGCCGGGAAGTCGTGGTCGCGGTGACAAACGGGAAACTGGATTTCGGCCCATGGGAACGCATCCATTACGGTGAATTCGACGGGCAGCGGAAAAAACGGGTCCTTGTCAAGGTGATCGGAGAATAACGACTCCTCCGAATAATCAGTAGCCGGTTCCCTTTCCCCCTTCACCCTTGACGATCGCGATTCCGGCGGACGCCCCGATGCGGGTCGCGCCCATGGCGATCATCTGCTGCGCGGTCTTTGTGTCTTTCACCCCGCCGGAGGCCTTGACGCCCATCGATGGCCCCACCACGCGGCGCATGAGGGCGATGTCGGCCATGGTCGCGCCGCCGGGGCCAAATCCGGTGGACGTTTTGACGAAATCGGCGCCGGCCTCTTTGCAGATCTGACAGGCGATCATTTTTTCCTCGTCGGTGAGAAGTCCCGTCTCCAGAATCACTTTCAGCGTCCGATCACCGGCCGCCTTTTTTACCTCCGCCACGTCCCGCCTCACCGCGTCCCGGTCGCCCGCCTTTAGCGCGCCAACATTGATGACCATGTCCACTTCCTCCGCGCCGTTTCGGATGGCATCCTGCGTCTCCGCCACTTTGGCGGCGGTGCTCGTCGCGCCCAGAGGAAAACCGATCACGGTGCAGACTTTGACATCGCTGCCTTTCAACAACTGCACGCAAAGCGGCACCCAGAATGGATTCACGCAAACAGAAGCAAATTTGTATTCCCGCGCCTCCTTGCACAACTGCTCGATCTCGGGCTTGGTGGTCTGGGGCTTGAGCAACGTGTGGTCGATGTAGCCCGCCAGGTTCGGCGCCGTCAGGGGCTGGCCCAGCTGCGTGCCGAATCGCGTGGCGCCCGCGTCGATGAACTCCTGCACGCCCTCGGGGTTCTGGACCCAGCACACACAGCAGATTTCTCCATCGTCCCTGTCATGCGCGTCGCAGGCCGCACCGATGGATTCGGGCGCCTCCGGCAGACCGCCGGATCGCTCCAGCTCCCGGATGACCGCCGCGGCGATTCGCTCGATGACGTCTTCAGAGATCATCCCGATTTTCCTCCCGATGGATTGCCCTTCGGCCGCCCACGCCGATTCGCCGACGGGCCAGCCTTCGGATCCCCGGCGAACTGTGGATTGGCCTCGACGGTTCTGTAATCCGTGACCGCGTCGATAATCCCGATGATCACGGCATTCGCCGGCGCGTACTCGTCCGACTTGCGGATCGCCGTCATCGCGGCCCGCGCCGCGGCGCCGTGCCGCGCGACCAGGGCGAGATCCCCAATCCCGGCCTGCGCGGCATCCACGGTTAAAAATGGCTCCCCCTGGGACTCCCCTTTGACGCCGACCGGCTGAACGATCAGGAGTTTCCAGGAAGCCAGCCGGTCGTCTTTCCTTGTCGCAACTACGTTGCCCTTCACGCGGCAGATCAACATATTTTTTCAGGCCGACTCGTCATAGTACACATCGTCCACCACCGCCACACAACACTTGTCCACCGGCGGCGCCGCCGGTGGACAAGTGTTGTGTGGCGGTGGTGGACGATGTGTACTATGACGAGTCGGCCTGAAAAAATATGTTGATCTGCCGCGTGAAGGGCAACGTAGTTGCGACAAGGAAAGACGACCGGCTGGCTTCCTGGAAACTCCTGATCGTTCAGCCGGTCGGCGTCAAAGGGGAGTCCCAGGGGGAGCCATTTTTAACCGTGGATGCCGCGCAGGCCGGGATTGGGGATCTCGCCCTGGTCGCGCGGCACGGCGCCGCGGCGCGGGCCGCGATGACGGCGATCCGCAAGTCGGACGAGTACGCGCCGGCGAATGCCGTGATCATCGGGATTATCGACGCGGTCACGGATTACAGAACCGTCGAGGCCAATCCACAGTTCGCCGGGGATCCGAAGGCTGGCCCGTCGGCGAATCGGCGTGGGCGGCCGAAGGGCAATCCATCGGGAGGAAAATCGGGATGATCTCTGAAGACGTCATCGAGCGAATCGCCGCGGCGGTCATCCGGGAGCTGGAGCGATCCGGCGGTCTGCCGGAGGCGCCCGAATCCATCGGTGCGGCCTGCGACGCGCATGACAGGGACGATGGAGAAATCTGCTGTGTGTGCTGGGTCCAGAACCCCGAGGGCGTGCAGGAGTTCATCGACGCGGGCGCCACGCGATTCGGCACGCAGCTGGGCCAGCCCCTGACGGCGCCGAACCTGGCGGGCTACATCGACCACACGTTGCTCAAGCCCCAGACCACCAAGCCCGAGATCGAGCAGTTGTGCAAGGAGGCGCGGGAATACAAATTTGCTTCTGTTTGCGTGAATCCATTCTGGGTGCCGCTTTGCGTGCAGTTGTTGAAAGGCAGCGATGTCAAAGTCTGCACCGTGATCGGTTTTCCTCTGGGCGCGACGAGCACCGCCGCCAAAGTGGCGGAGACGCAGGATGCCATCCGAAACGGCGCGGAGGAAGTGGACATGGTCATCAATGTTGGCGCGCTAAAGGCGGGCGACCGGGACGCGGTGAGGCGGGACGTGGCGGAGGTAAAAAAGGCGGCCGGTGATCGGACGCTGAAAGTGATTCTGGAGACGGGACTTCTCACCGACGAGGAAAAAATGATCGCCTGTCAGATCTGCAAAGAGGCCGGCGCCGATTTCGTCAAAACGTCCACCGGATTTGGCCCCGGCGGCGCGACCATGGCCGACATCGCCCTCATGCGCCGCGTGGTGGGGCCATCGATGGGCGTCAAGGCCTCCGGCGGGGTGAAAGACACAAAGACCGCGCAGCAGATGATCGCCATGGGCGCGACCCGCATCGGGGCGTCCGCCGGAATCGCGATCGTCAAGGGTGAAGGGGGAAAGGGAACCGGCTACTGATTATTCGGAGGAGTCGTTATTCTCCGATCACCTTGACAAGGACCCGTTTTTTCCGCTGCCCGTCGAATTCACCGTAATGGATGCGTTCCCATGGGCCGAAATCCAGTTTCCCGTTTGTCACCGCGACCACGACTTCCCGGCCCATCAGGTTTCGTTTCAAATGCGCGTCCCCGTTGTCCTCCCCTGTCTGATGGTGCCTGTAGGATTTCCCGTAGGGCGCGAGCTGTTCGGCCCAGTCGATCTGGTCCTGATGGAGCCCGGGTTCGGCGTCATTGATGAAGACGCTGGCGGTGATGTGCATGGCATTCACAAGACACAGCCCCTCCCGGATCCCGCTTTTTTTAACGATCCGGTCGATCTCGGGCGTGATGTCGATGATCTCCCAGCGCTTTTGAGTATTGAACCACAGGTATTCCGTTGTCGATTTCATGGGAGTATACTATCTTGGAATCCGGAGGTCAGGGCAAGTGGCTGAGATCAAACGCAGAAAAACGGTTGCTGTCCGGGTCGGGTCGGTTGTGGTGGGAGGCGGCGCGCCGGTGGTTGTCCAATCGATGACAAACACCGACACCGCCGACGCCGCGTCGACCGCCCGGCAAATCATCGACCTGGCGCGCGCCGGATCCGAGCTGGTTCGGATCACGGTGAACGTGCCGGAGGCTGCGAAAGCGGTCCCCGAGATCCGCCTGCGCGTGCGGGACGCCGGGGTCACCGCGCCCCTCATCGGCGATTTCCATTACAACGGGCACCAGCTCCTGACCGAGTATCCGGACTGCGCGCGGTCGCTGGACAAGTACCGGATCAATCCCGGCAACGTCGGCGCCGGCGCCGACGTTGCCGGGATTGATCCGGTACTTGTCCAGCGACCGCGCGCAGTCCGGATACTCGGTCAGGAGCTGGTGCCCGTTGTAATGGAAATCGCCGATGAGGGGCGCGGTGACCCCGGCGTCCCGCACGCGCAGGCGGATCTCGGGGACCGCTTTCGCAGCCTCCGGCACGTTCACCGTGATCCGAACCAGCTCGGATCCGGCGCGCGCCAGGTCGATGATTTGCCGGGCGGTCGACGCGGCGTCGGCGGTGTCGGTGTTTGTCATCGATTGGACAACCACCGGCGCGCCGCCTCCCACCACAACCGACCCGACCCGGACAGCAACCGTTTTTCTGCGTTTGATCTCAGCCACTTGCCCTGACCTCCGGATTCCAAGATAGTATACTCCCATGAAATCGACAACGGAATACCTGTGGTTCAATACTCAAAAGCGCTGGGAGATCATCGACATCACGCCCGAGATCGACCGGATCGTTAAAAAAAGCGGGATCCGGGAGGGGCTGTGTCTTGTGAATGCCATGCACATCACCGCCAGCGTCTTCATCAATGACGCCGAACCCGGGCTCCATCAGGACCAGATCGACTGGGCCGAACAGCTCGCGCCCTACGGGAAATCCTACAGGCACCATCAGACAGGGGAGGACAACGGGGACGCGCATTTGAAACGAAACCTGATGGGCCGGGAAGTCGTGGTCGCGGTGACAAACGGGAAACTGGATTTCGGCCCATGGGAACGCATCCATTACGGTGAATTCGACGGGCAGCGGAAAAAACGGGTCCTTGTCAAGGTGATCGGAGAATAACGACTCCTCCGAATAATCAGTAGCCGGTTCCCTTTCCCCCTTCACCCTTGACGATCGCGATTCCGGCGGACGCCCCGATGCGGGTCGCGCCCATGGCGATCATCTGCTGCGCGGTCTTTGTGTCTTTCACCCCGCCGGAGGCCTTGACGCCCATCGATGGCCCCACCACGCGGCGCATGAGGGCGATGTCGGCCATGGTCGCGCCGCCGGGGCCAAATCCGGTGGACGTTTTGACGAAATCGGCGCCGGCCTCTTTGCAGATCTGACAGGCGATCATTTTTTCCTCGTCGGTGAGAAGTCCCGTCTCCAGAATCACTTTCAGCGTCCGATCACCGGCCGCCTTTTTTACCTCCGCCACGTCCCGCCTCACCGCGTCCCGGTCGCCCGCCTTTAGCGCGCCAACATTGATGACCATGTCCACTTCCTCCGCGCCGTTTCGGATGGCATCCTGCGTCTCCGCCACTTTGGCGGCGGTGCTCGTCGCGCCCAGAGGAAAACCGATCACGGTGCAGACTTTGACATCGCTGCCTTTCAACAACTGCACGCAAAGCGGCACCCAGAATGGATTCACGCAAACAGAAGCAAATTTGTATTCCCGCGCCTCCTTGCACAACTGCTCGATCTCGGGCTTGGTGGTCTGGGGCTTGAGCAACGTGTGGTCGATGTAGCCCGCCAGGTTCGGCGCCGTCAGGGGCTGGCCCAGCTGCGTGCCGAATCGCGTGGCGCCCGCGTCGATGAACTCCTGCACGCCCTCGGGGTTCTGGACCCAGCACACACAGCAGATTTCTCCATCGTCCCTGTCATGCGCGTCGCAGGCCGCACCGATGGATTCGGGCGCCTCCGGCAGACCGCCGGATCGCTCCAGCTCCCGGATGACCGCCGCGGCGATTCGCTCGATGACGTCTTCAGAGATCATCCCGATTTTCCTCCCGATGGATTGCCCTTCGGCCGCCCACGCCGATTCGCCGACGGGCCAGCCTTCGGATCCCCGGCGAACTGTGGATTGGCCTCGACGGTTCTGTAATCCGTGACCGCGTCGATAATCCCGATGATCACGGCATTCGCCGGCGCGTACTCGTCCGACTTGCGGATCGCCGTCATCGCGGCCCGCGCCGCGGCGCCGTGCCGCGCGACCAGGGCGAGATCCCCAATCCCGGCCTGCGCGGCATCCACGGTTAAAAATGGCTCCCCCTGGGACTCCCCTTTGACGCCGACCGGCTGAACGATCAGGAGTTTCCAGGAAGCCAGCCGGTCGTCTTTCCTTGTCGCAACTACGTTGCCCTTCACGCGGCAGATCAACATATTTTTTCAGGCCGACTCGTCATAGTACACATCGTCCACCACCGCCACACAACACTTGTCCACCGGCGGCGCCGCCGGCTCCAGCCCGAACGGAAAGGTCGCCTCGCGGCCGCGGGCCAGAATCACAACTTCGCCCGCGCCGGCGTCAACGCTTTCGGCCGCGATGAAGGGCTGGCCGCGATCTTTGAGATAAAAATCCAGCGGCTGAACCAGCAGAAGTTTCGTCTGCCGCAACTTCTCATCCTTCGAGGTCGACCACACCCGCCCGATCACACGCGCCAGCTCCACTCAGTCATCAGCCTCTCAGACTGTGGAGTCCGCTCTGCTTCATCGTGATCTCCTCCACTTGCCGGATCTTCTCGACTCGCCGCGCGTGCCGGCCGCCGGAAAAAGGAGTCGCCAGCCACATCGATACCAGCGGCTGGGCATGGTCCGCCGACACCAGAGCGGCGCCGAGACACAAAACGTTCGCGTCGTTGTGTTCCCGGGATGACTTGATCGTCGTCGCATCCGCGCAGGGCGTCGCCCGCACGCCGAATACCTTGTTGGCCACAATCGCGGACGCAATGCCCGTGGTGTCCACCAAAATCCCGCGCTCATATTCCCCGCGCGCCACCCCCTGGGCCACCAGAAAGGCTATGTCCGGATAGTCGACCGGGTCCTTCGAGAAGGCGCCGTAGTCCTTGATCGAATGACCCTGCGCGGCGAGAAACTGCTTGAGATCGGTTTTCAACTGAAATCCGCCGTGGTCCGACCCGATGACAATCAGCATGTCATCGGACCGACGGAGCGAACTCTTCGGAAAATTTCTTAAAGATGATCTTCCCGTCCCGCTCGATCTCGTCGATGATCGCAATGATCGCCGTGTCGATCGGCACATCCTTTTCCGGCACGGCCATCCGGGCTGAACTGCCCTCCACAATGAACACGATCTCGCCCGGACCCGCTGAAACGGCGTCGATCGCCACGATGTGCTTGCCCGACGGCTTGCCGGTCAGGTCCACCGGCTCCACCACCATGAGCTTGTAGCGCATGACCTTTTCCACTTTGCGCGTCGCCACCACGTTGCCGATCACTCGCGCGATTTGCATGTCGTCATCCTCCGATAATCTCCGCCAGATCGCCGTTCTTGACGCCGGCGGCGTTCGCTTCGTCCGTATCCAGATGAAATTCCATCCGGTGATCCGCGCCGGCCCGGACGATCACATCCTCAAATATGACCGGCCGGCTCCCGGCGGTTCGAATGCGCACCCGGTCTCCAGTCTTGATACCATATCTTGCCGCTTCCTCGTTGTGAATGTGCAAATGCCGGCGCGCCAGAATCAGACCCTCGCGGATCTCGATGAGGCCGCGCGGCCCGCGGATCTTCAGCGGCGCGGACCCGGCGAGATCTCCGGACAACCGAAGAGGGGCCTGGATGCCGAGCGTATGACAGTCAGTCAGGGAGGCCTCGATCTGGGTCTGCTTTCGCTCCGGGCCCAATACCCGGACATTCCGTAACTGGCCGAGCGGGCCGATCAGGGTCACGGTCTCGTTACTGGCAAATTGGTCCGGCTGGACCAGATCCCGCATCTTCGTCAGTTTGTGTCCCCTCCCGTACAACGCCTCAACATGGTCCGGCTGAAGATGCAGATGCCGGCTCGACACGCCAATCGACACCGTGCGGCGAATCGGTGGAGCCGCACCGGCGCTTTTGTGGGCCGGGAGATTGCTTTCCAGCACCCGACGCACAACCCGCTCGACCGCTGTCTGCAACCCCGTTTCGTCGATCGGCATGGCCGGAGCGGTTATACGGATCGGCCCGCGGGCTTCGATCCGGCGGTCAGGGACGCCGCTCCGGACAATTCCAGTCCCGCCAGCGCGATGCCCAGCGGAGTGGCAAAGAGCGGCTCCGGCGCCAGCGTCACCGGCCGGGACAACTCCTCTTCAAAAACTTCCTTGAACCCCTCCAACTGGGGCGTCCCTCCAACCAGCATCACCGGCAGATCCCCGCGCGCGCCTTCAATATGTCTTCGGACTATCTCGGCCATTTTTTCTATCACGGGCCTCACAACATTCAGATGCTTCCGGCCCGCATCCGCTCGCTTGCGCCTCTCCGCTTCCTCATAGCTGACCTTGTAGGCGCCCGCCATCACCAACGATAAATGCCGGCCGCCGGTCGCCTCGTCCGCGCTGTAGGTCACCGATCCGTTCTCCAGCACCGATATGCCCGTTGTCCCGCCGCCGATGTCCACCACGATTCCGTCTTGAATCCCCAGCGCCAGCGCCGCCGCCGTCGGCTCATCCACTACGGCGCCCACCTCCAGACCCGCGTCTCGCACCACATTCGCGCTCAGATCCGGATCGGTGCCCGGCGGATACCCGGTCGAACACCGCTCGATCTTCATTCCCAGCTTCGTCTCGGCTCTGTCCAGCATGCGCCGGAGAATGCCGCGCGCGCCGACAAAATCAACCACCACGCCGTCGCGCACGACTTCCGACCACTCCAGTTGTCCCAGGATGGGTTCCCCCCGGCCGTCCAGAACCAGAAAGACGATGTCCGCTGTGCCCAAATCCACTCCCGCCGCAATCACGGCGGCCGCGGACTTTTCCCAACCGCCCGTGGATCCGGACTCAACCAGCCGCGCAACAGCCGTCAGCCGATCAACCGTGCGTGAATCAATCATGCCTACTCGTAACATGATGAAAAAGTAACGGTCAAGCACCCGGGGAAATTACAAAGGGACAGGTTTCAAGAGGTCGGGGGGTCAGGCGAATTCTCTCGAACACTCGACCACTTGAATCCTTGAACCCTTCGCACAACTGTCGGATATTTCATGATCCCAGTAATACAGCCGGCGAGGGTCTGTGTTGGTCTGCGTCTGGCTGTGGTTTATTTTTTGGTTTGCAGACTATTAACCGAACGGTTAATAGTTGGTGATCAAATACCGGCCCTTGGTCAGCTCCACTACATAGACGCTCCCCGTCGTGCTGAACCGGTTCATCAGATCGGTCACATTCGTCACGTAGGACTTCGTCTCGGGGAAATCCGGAACCACACCGCCCGCATAGTCCACAGCCGAAGGGCCGGCATTGTAGGCCGCCAGGGCCACCGGAACCTGCCCGCGGTATCGGCTCAACATCATGGATAAATACCGGCAGCCGGCCTCGATGTTCACCTGCGGGTCCTTGAGGTCCCCGTGAATGCCGATGTCCTTGGCTGTGGCCGGCATCACCTGCATGAGCCCGACAGCGCCTTTATGAGATTCGGCGCTTGGATTGAATGACGATTCCACCTGGATCACGGCTTTGATCAACGGCTCCGGCAGATTGTACACTCGCGCGTACTGCCGGATGAGTCCCGCATACAGCGCCACCTGATCCCTCTCTGACACGAATTGCTGGATCGTCTCCTCCTGCTTTGCCTCGCCGATCAGACGCCGCGCGCCCGGAGCCGCCGGCACGTCCGACAAAACCACCCGGCCGGTCTGGTCCCGAAACAGATACACACCGGCCGACGCATCCGCCGCCAGAACCGCCGCCAGCGCAATACCCACAACCTGCCTTCGCATTCGATGCCTCCGGTGTCCCGCTACTCGATGCCCAGCGACTTTAAATTCTCCCGCGCCAGCGCGTGAGACGGATCAATCTCCAACACTTTCTGCCACTCCCGGATCGCCGATGGCTGATCCTGAAGATAATAGTAAGTATATCCAAGATACAGCCGGCTGTCGACGTCGGCGGCGTTCAGGGTCAACGCGTTCTTGTAGTACACCTTCGCGTCCGCATACCGCTTCTGCTCAAAATAGGTCGTCGCCAGATTGTAATGCAATAGCGCGTCGTTGTCCTTTAACTTTATCGCCGCCTCATATGCCGACGCCGCCGCCGCATAATCTTTTCGCGTAAACGCGTCCGTCGCTTCCTTCATCCGAACCCGCAACTGCTCCTCCACCGTCGGACCGCTCGGCGGCGGCTCCGGCGGGCGGGGCACGTCATACCGCGTCGGGCGCTCGTAACTCGGCTTGGCCGGCTCCGGCGATTTCGCCGGCTCCTTGGTTTCCGAAACGCCGCCGGTTGCCACGGATTTCTTGTCGCCAGACGCCTGCCCGCCGCTGGTCGGCGTCCATCGGCGGGTCGGCGACTCGGCCTTTTCGCTGATCGCGCCCCACACCCAGTCTCCGCCGGCGCGGAGCGTGAAGGTCGGGCTGCCCTTCTGGATGCCAAATCCAAGATCGCCGTCCAGCGTGAACCGGTCGCTCATCATATACTTGCCGCCGAACATCAAACCCAGCCGGCCCTTCGTACCCGTGATGCCGGTCTTACCGTCATACGGGGACGACGATCCGGCCAGCTCGAATACCCAGCTGAGCCGATCCGACGATGGATAGAGATATCCAACCCCGTAACTGAATACCGTGCCAAAATCCGCCGCCAGCGTCGTGCCGACTTTGACGTCGCCGCCTTTCATCAATAGTCCCAGCTGGGTATTCAGCGTCCCCGGTCCAATCTGGGGGCCATACAGGAAGGTCAAGCCGATATCAAAACTGCCCGTGCTGTTGTACAGCGTCTCGTCACCCGCAAATGCCAGATCCACCAGGCCCGACATGTCTTGAAAAAAATTCCATTTCCCCAGCATCCGGATTCGCCTCAGCCCGCTCCCGTTTAAAAATGCGCCGCCGCCCGATACCTCGATCCCGCCACGGTCCATCTCAAACCCCAGATCGCCACCAATCTCCAGAACGTCGCTCAGACCGTACCGGATCTCAACCGGCAGGAGAATCGAACCCACTTTCAGCGCGACACTGCTCGATCCGGTGACCGCGGCCGACACCGTCACGGGTTTGGCCTTGCTTCCAAACTCCAGACTCGACCGAAGATTCCACACGCCTCGCTCCAGCGTGTGCGCGTTCTCGATGTAGACTCCGTCATAGGCCTTACCGAACGCCGCCTGACTCCACAGACTCGCCGCCAGGATCAGCGCCAGACAAACGCATACCGCTGGACGATTCATCGACCGCCTCTTTGCCCGTTTCCACTGCTTCGCCCGCACGCGGGCTTCTTCCGACTCCGGCATGGCTTCACGTAGGTATAAGTGCGTCACTCCACAGAATCAAGGGGTATCGGCGCGGCGGTGGGATTACTCGAGGCCGAGGGATCTCAGATTTTCTTTGGCCAGCGTGTTGGTCGGGTCAATCTCCAGTACTTTTTGCCACTCCCGGATCGCCGACGCCTGGTCCTGCAGATAATAATACGTATAGCCCAGATACAGCCGGCTGTCGGCGTCGTTCGGATTGATCGCCAGCGCGTTCTTGAAATAGGTCTTCGCGTCCGCGTATCGCTTCATCTGAAAATACGTCGTCGCCAGGTTGTAGTGCAATACCGCGTCCCCGTCTTTTAATCGAATGGCCGACTCATAGTTCGACGCCGCGGATACCAGATCCCCGCGATTGAACGCGTCCGCCGCGTCCCTCACCCGCGCCTGCAACTGCTCCTCGGTCGTCGGGCCGGCCGGAACGGGCGGAACTCTCTCGGGCGGCGTGCCCAAGGTCGCCGGCGCGGGCTCGGTCATCCGATCTTTTTCCGCCGTCCGATCCATCGGAATCTGACCCCTCGCAGCCGGGACTCCTCCACGGCTCATCTCTTCCTCCGGTTGAGTTGGAACGGCGGGCTTCTCCACTCTTCTCTCCGGTTCCCGGCCCGGCGATCCTGACGGCTCCCATCGCTGGGGCGGAGCTTCGGAGACGGTGGATACAAAAGCGCCCCACAACCAGTCCATGCCGATCCGGAACAGAAAATTCGGACTGCCATCGCCGATCCCTACCCCCATCCCGCCTTTCAGATTGAGCTGCTCCGTAAACCCGTACCGCATCCCTACCTGGAGGCTCATCAAATCCTCCGCGTTGACTCCACCACCGCCCTTGTAGGGCGAGGACGAGCCCGTAAACTCGAAAACGCCCGTGAATCGGTCGGAATAGGGATAGATGTATCCGATCCCGTAGCTGAAAACATTCTGATAATCCTCGCTCGTCGACGGAATCTTCGCGTTCGCCCCGCGAAAACTCGCGCTCCCGTTTTTCATCAACATCCCCAAGTTCATATTTAATGTCCCAGCGCCCACCTGCGGACCGTAGACAAACCGGAGACCAAAATCCAGACTGTCCAGACCGTAATACAGCTCGTTGTCGCCCAGAAACGCCAGCGTCGCCACGCCGGCCACGTCCTGGAAAAAATTCCATTTGCCCATCAGACGCAAATGCTCCAGGCCGCTCCCGTTGAAATAGGTCACCGAGCCGTCCGGCTCGCCGTCGTCCGATTCGAACCCGAGGTCGCCGCCGATCTCGAAATTGTCCGACAGGCCATACCGGACCTCTACCGGCAGGCGAATCGAATCGACTTTGACCGGTACGCTGGTGCCGGATGCGGATACGCTGCCGTTCACCGTGATCGGCTGCGCCCCACTGCTGAACTCCAGATAGGTACCGACCGACCAGGCGCCGCGGGCCAGGGTGGCGGGCCCCTCCATCAGCAGACCATTCTCAATAATGGAATGCGCCGCGTCCGGCGAGGCGGTGCTGAGTATGCAAATCAGTGCCCATGCCCATCCCCGGTTCAAACCCTTTGGCCCTCCGTCAATAGATTCATCCCTGCCACATCCGCGGCATCGTTTATCTTTTCGGCATATCCGGCGGAATATTTAAGCCAGACCAGCTGGAACCGGTCGCGCGGAGGCGCCGTCACTTTTTCGCCGGGCCGCGCGCCAGGCCGCGCAGCACGGCGCGATTCCGCTTCATCTGCGCTTTCGCCCGCAGATGCTCCGGCCATGTGCGGGAAAAAAAATGCCGGCCGTCGCCGCGCGCCACAAAAAATAAATAGTCCGTATCCGCCGGCGCCAGCGCGGCGCGAATCGACGCCAGGCCCGGATTGCTTACGGGACCCGGCGGCAATCCCGCGCGCCGGTAGGTGTTGTAGGGCGAATCCACGCGCAGGTCGTCGTCCGAAAGAACTCTCTTTTTGCGGCCCAGGGCGTATTCGACCGTCACGCAGGATTCCAGCGGCATGCGGCGGCGCTCCCGGTTTCTAAAGACCGCCGCGATCAGCGGCCTCTCATCGGCCGCACGCGCTTCCCGCTCGACGATCGACGCCAGCGTGATCACCTCATGAATCGGCCGGATCAGCGTCTCCGACGCCCCAAGTGCCGATGTCTTTTCCTTGAATCGCTCAACAAACGCGCGAAGAATATCCTCCTCAGTCATTCCCTTTGAAAAATAATAGGTCTCCGGAAATAGATACCCCTCCAGTGACGGCGCGTCATGGCCAAGAACCGTTCGCGCAAATTCCGGATCTCGGATCAATTCCATCAGCCGGGCCCGACCGGCCAGGCCGGCGCCGGATATCAGCGTCGCGATGTCCTCCGCCCACGCTCCCTCCGACACGGTCACCCGGTACAGCATGACCTTGCCGCCCATCAACTTCTCTGTCAGAGTCTCGATCGTGTCCCTGTCCAGCGCGTACTCCCCCGCTCGCAGCTTTCGCGCGCCGCCGATGAGAATCACATGCGCCCTGAACCACCGCGCCGCGCCCTGATTGACGCCGAATACCGCCTTCGCGATCTCCGATACGCCCCAGCCCTTGCGCACCTCAACCACGCCCGCGGTCAGCTCCGGCATCGGGCGCGTCACGGACCGGCGATACATCGCGTACCCGATGGCTCCCAGACTCATCGCCACGGATACGGCCAGTATCGCCACGCCCCGGCGGGTCATTGGGGGGGAGGACCTTTCCGAAGAACGCTCTGCAGCAGAACCGTGGCGGCGCCGGCGTCGACTTTGCCGCGGCGCTTTCGGCCGGATAGTCCCGCAACTTTCAGCGGCGCTTCCGCGGCCTCCGTCGTGTGCCGCTCGTCCTCGAACGTGATCCGAATACTCAGGCGCAGGCGCAGCTTCTCGGCAAACGCCCGAACGCGGCCGCTCATCTGGGTCTCGCCGCCGTCATGGGACAGAGGCAGCCCCAGTATGATCTCCCGGACACGGCGGGCCTCCGCCATCCGGCTGATTTGATCGATCCCGTCCGACTCGGATTTGATCCGGAAAGTCCCTACCGACAACGCCAGACGCTCGGATGTGTCGGTGACGGCGATGCCGATGCGCCGGCTGCCGAAATCTACGGCCATCAGGGTCATGCCAAAGTCCATCTTATTTCGACCGGGGCTTCAATATGCTATAGTCCCGCCGTGCCGACGTCAAAACCGATTCTTCGAATGAAAAATAACTCTGAAAAAATCCTACGGCTCGTCCGCGTCCTTCAAGGTCCGGGCGGATGCAACTGGGACCGCGCCCAAACGCCGCTGAGTCTCGCGCCCAAACTCATCGAAGAATCACATGAAGCGGTTGAGGCCATCGAAACCGGCCGGCGAAAACACTACGCGGAGGAAATCGGAGACCTCCTGTTTCTCGTACTCTCACTGATTCGGTCGGCACAGAGCCGGGGCTGGCCACGATATGAAACCATTATTCGAACCTGCGTCGAAAAATATGTCTCCCGCCATCCTCATGTGTTCGGCCCGGCCCGGCCCGATCTTTCGCCGGACGAAATATTCGCCAGATGGGAAAAACAGAAAACCGCGGCCGGCGCTCATCCCATCGGCGGCGTCCCTCGACATTTGCCCGCCCTCTATCAGGCCAAACGGATTCTCGACAAGGCCGCGCGCGCCGGACTTATTCCTGCCACTCGCCGCTCTCGGCCTGCGTCCAAATCGGCGCGGCGCGCCGTCGGCCGGCGGCTCTTGCGGATCGTCCGGGAGGCGGTCAGGCGGGGAATCGATCCGGAATCGGCGCTCCGCGGCGAAATCCGCCGGCTGCGCCGGTCCCTCCGGTGATTTTTTCCCGAATCGCCCGCCGAAGTCGCCGGATCAGCGGATGTTCGGTCGCCCACCGGCCCAGTCCACGGATGGCCCCGATGGGGGCGACGCCAATCAGCGCGTTGGTCCGAAATACCGCGTCGCTGTCTTGAATGTCCGCAAGTGTGTTTCGGCCTTCCCGAACCGCGATGTTCCATTGGCGGCATTGCCGGATGACCCACCCTCTCATCACGCCCGGCAGGCATCCCAGTTTCCAGTGAGGCGTATGGACAATCCGATTCCGGATCCAGAAAAGGTTCCCGCGGGTGGTTTCGTAGACAACCGATTTTGATGCGGGTCGCTCGGGAATAAATAATATGGCGTCATCCATCCCCGCCTGCCTCACACGCGCAAAAATTCTGTCGAGATCCGCACGGCGCGTTGTCTTCATCCCGGAAAACGGGCCGGGATAGCCCCTCGGCGCCGGCGAACACACAACTGCGTGCGATCGCGGGTGCGTCCGCATCAATTCGCGGGCGTCGTAGGACTCTATCGAAAGCTCGTATCGGCCATTCGGATAAAGCGTGATCCGACCCCGGTGCGGGTGCGGGCCCAGCTCGCCGATCTGCGATTCCAAAATGGGCTTCATCCGCGCCGGCAGGATAATGCCGAGCCGCCGGGCCGATCGAACCAGGCGTGCCCAGTGTTCGGCCCAAAAGGGAGCCCGGCCGCCGGCGCAGATAAAGGTTTCCAATAATCCGGGACATCCGGAAGGATCGGAGCGGCGGAGGATCGAATGATCGAGACGGCCGCTGTTGCGGATCATCATATTTTTTGTTCCGACTCCCGCGACCGGCTATCAATTGGGGAGGGGAGGATTCGAACCTCCGTAGCCGTGAGGCGGCAGATTTACAGTCTGCTCTCGTTGTCCACTGGAGCACCTCCCCGAACCGGTCAAGTCCATCATAATCTAATTGTTCCAAGGCAACCATATTATTTCTGGAATCATGTTTTGTATCCATTTGGTATCCAGTTTTTCCAGTACGCGCGCGTAAAAGAATTGTAAACTTTTCGAACTTATTTCGAGAATAATGTTTGCTCGGTACCCAGCCCTTATACTCTAGTCAGCGAGGGCCAGTCAACTCAAACGAGAAATTCCGGCTTTGGATTCAATCGATCCATTGCGGCCATCGCTGCCCGCTACTAAAAGGCGATCCCACCCGAACTTCCGTGTTGGGCACTACTACCCGGTGCCAAGTGGCAAAGTGAACTGTTTTGTGATCCCGTGACGAACTGCGCCGCACACGTAATAATTTTCGCCCAAGTGAAAAAGTTCGTCTACCGTATCGGTTTGCCTGCGCCGGGAATCGCCATTTTTTTATGGACCACCAGCTTGGCGGCTTCGAGTTTACGCACTTCCGCAGAGGTCAGAGGAACAAAAAACGCCTCTTCCGGTTTTCCTGTGGGTGAATTTTCGAGGTTGTGAATCATAATATGCTGGAGCATGGAGAGATGAGACTGCCGATGACGCCGGAAAAGTTGTACAATCCACTTCATCATGAAAACCAAACGCACATTCGCGGAGTTGTACAGCTTTCCTGGATTTCGAGCCCAAGCCAAATTCAAGGGGGTATACGGTGATCCCCATGCCCGAATCGTCGAACTTCGACGGATTCAAAAAAAACGACATGCTCAGTCTGCGGGGGGAGTTCACGGAGCTTTTACGATCACTGTGGGGTGTAACGAAATTCTTTCCGTTTGACAGGGGATAGCAGGGGATTTCTGCGGCCAGCATCGAGTCACGACCAAGAGCCTGTGTGACTGGCGGCGCAAGGCGGCTTCCCGGAGGGCTTGAAAATCCGCAGGTAAAATTGAGGCATCCCGAGCCTGTCCGTCAGGCGGCTTGAAATCCCCTGGTCGGCCGGCGGTACACAGAATCGCCGACTAAGAGACGCGGGAAGTTGCTCGGGATCGACTACTTGATCAGGAGTACAATAAGGATTAGAAAAAACAAGGCGCCAATGCCAATCGCGGCGATCAGAATGTAGGTCTTCATCTCCTGATTCTCCACGCCGCTGGCTCCAATGGCCTCCGCGGTGCGCCGCTGAAATTCCGGCGCCGGGAGGGTTTTGCCCGCAAGGATCTGGGCGCGCTCAAAGCTTCCACAGAGACGCAATGACGTCCGGATTCTGGCCTCAGCCTGCGTCCCATCGGGTAGTTCAACAACGATCACGCCAAAATCCCCCTCCGGACGCCTCTCGATAACCCGGCCCTCCGCAACCGCGCCGCCCGGCCGTTTCACCCAGACGAGACCGTTCACGCCAATCTCCCGGAATGACTTGCCGCGGCTGATGTCGAGAATGGGCAGAAATTTTTCCATGCCCCTGAATTCTTCCGGCGCTGATTCGGCGGCATCCGAGTCGGTCGCGTCCGCCAGCGGGCCGGCCTGGAGAGCATAGCGATACAACTGGATCTGTTTGGATTCCCAAAATTTGTCCTTCTTGAAGAGACCCTTTTCGGACAGCGCGTTGTGGGTGGCCTGGGTGATCATGATGTCACCCCCGCGGCCCTCCTTCTGGAGATGACCGGCAATGTCGATGACCGAATCGAAAAGCTCCCCGATGCTCCTCCTCTCGTCGATCAGTACCCGGCCGCTGTTGAGGCCGATCCGGAGGACCAGGGGAGTCTTGAGCCGGTTTTCCGTCTGATTGAAATCGGGCAACGCCGTGATGATCCCGATCGCGGCCTTGACCGCGCAGTCGGCGGAGTCGAAGACGCACATGATGCCGTCGCCGGCGGTTTCGTGGACCTGGCCGGCGTTTTCCTCGGAGTGTTTGTGGATCAGCTTGTGGTAGGAATCGAAAGTGAGAAAAATATCGTCCTTGTTTTTGCCCTTTTTCATTTCGGAGGATTTCCGCACATCAATCGCCATGAACGTCTTTTCGCGGTAAAACTGCTCCTGGATCTTGTCGTCCAGCTCAACTTTCTGCTTCAGAAGTTCCGTCAGGCCCGGACCCGTTGAATCGTCCGAGGGCGTGGCGGGATGGAATGCCGACGAATCCAGCATTCGTTGTTCGGCCATGACAAATTCCTCCCTTTACCGCAAATCCGCTCTCGAAGGGGCATAGTATACCCTAAAGACCCCGGCCCGGCAAGATTTCGCAAGCGGATCTTCGTTCGGGGGCCGAGGTTGTGCTCGAATGGATTCTGTGTTCCAATTTCCGTCGATGGATGCTGGGGAAACCGGCGCGGGCGCATGGATGGGATCATCCGCCCGGCGGCCGAATATTCTCGTGACCGAGCCGGCCTATTTTCAGACTGTACTGCGCCGGCTGGGTAAAGTCGGCCGCGTGACGATTGGCGCGCCGGACCGCGGGCGGCTCCGCCGGGAACTGCCCCTGGCGGACATTGTAGTGATTCGAGTCGAGACCATCCTGGATCGTCAATTGATTCGCTCCGCCCCGCGTCTCAAACTCATCGCCAGCGCCACCACCGGCGTCGATCACATCGATCTTGAGGACGCCCGCAATCAACAAATCCGCGTCGTCCATCTCCACGGAACCCACACCCGCCCCACCGCTGAACATACTCTCGCGCTCCTCTTCTGCCTCGCGCGCAACATCCACCTCGCCCATCACCACCTCACCGCCGGCGGCTGGGACCGGAATCGATTCATCGGCGGGCAAATCGCCGGCAAGACTCTTGGAATTGTCGGATTGGGCCGGATTGGAATGACGGTCGCCCGGCTTCTACGAAATTTGGGGATGAGGGTTCTGGCCTACGATCCGTACGTCCGATCGCCGGGCAACAGCGGCGCAAAAATTGTCAAACATTTGCCGGATCTCGTCCAGGATTCCGATGTCCTCTCCATCCACGCCGCTT